>CAYXGR010000083.1:0-5692 GCA_964464525.1 uncultured Planctomycetaceae bacterium | reverse complement strand
CACTGCTTGAAGCAGTGGCACACACATCACACTGCTTGAAGCAGTGGCACACATATCACACTGCTTGAAGCAGTGGCACCCGAACGCACCGGTTGGAAACCGGTGCCACAGATTCAGATTGCCAATCGGATGGCTCGCGCTGCGAGGTTCACCCCCGAAACTGCTGGTCCTTGTACTGCTCGTACAGGTGCTTCAGTTTGCCCCGTTGGTATTTGCCCGTCGAGGTGACGGGGATGTCGTCGCCGAAGAGGACGACCTTTGGGCATTTGTCGGATGGGAGGTGCTCCTTGCAATGGGCAATCACCTCGGCCTCGCTCAGCGTTTTGCCCGGCTCGGTCTGGACGTAGGCGCCTACCTCCTCGCCGTAGTAGCGGTTCTCGAAGCCCACCGCCAGGCCGACGCGGATGCCGGGCATGGAATTGAGCACTTCGTCTATTTCGAACGGGGAGAGGTTTACGCCGCCCCGGATGATCAGCTCCTTGAGCCGGCCGGTGATGAAATAATAATCCCGCTCGTCCTCGCCGCGGCGCTTGAAGCCCTCGTCGCCGCTGCGGAACCAGCCGTGGGCGAAGGCGTGGGCGTTGGCCTCGGGGTTTGCGTGGTAACCGCACATGATGTTGTGACCGCGGATGACGATCTCGCCGCGCTCGCCATCGGCCACCGGGTTGCCCTTTTCGTTGTGGATTGCCATCTCATTGGTCACGATCGGGCAGCCGATCGACGGAAAGCCGTGGTCGACCATCCAACCGGTGTGCTCGTGCCACTCCAGATCGACCGGCAGGAAGCAGGAGTAGCAGACCGTCTCGCTAAGGCCGTAGCCGTGGAGGATCTTCAGGCCGAATCGGTCCTGAAACTCACGTGCCAGCTCGACCGACAGCGGCCCGGCCCCGCAGATGAAGTGGCGGTAATTGGGGATCGTCTCTGGATCGAGCTCCTCATCGACGTCGATCAGGAATTGGAGGAGGGTGGGTACGACGCTGACGATGTGGACGTCGTGCTCGGCGAGCTTTTTCCAGAAGCCGCCGCTGCGGAAGCGCTTGTTGACGACGATCTGGGCACCAACGAAGGCGGGCGTCAACAATGTGACGACGATGCCGTTGACGTGGTGGATCGGCAGGACGTTCATCATGATGGTGTGTTCGTTGATGTCGTGCCACTGGGAGATTGCGAAGGCGTCGGCAAACAACTGCTTTTGTGAGAGGACGACGCCCTTGGGGTTTCCCGTCGTTCCCGATGTGTAGACGACCAGAGCCTCGGCGGTCCACGAGACATCGGGCACCGGGGGGAGGGTGTTGGAGACATCGACGGCGGACAGCGCGCTGTTGAAATCGTCCCAGCCATCGGGCACGCTGCCGTTCGAGTCGTCGGTTACCATCGCCCGTTGAACATCCTTGTCGATCATCGTCTCCAACGGGGCGGTGCTTTCCCGGCAGGATCGATGGGCAACGAGCAAAGTGGCCTCCGAGTTCTTCAGAATGTAGGCCGCGCGGTCGTCAGTTTCGCCCGGGTTGATCGGCACGACGCGGGCGCCCAATCGCCAGACGGCGAAGTAGAGGGCGATCGTCAGGGGATGGTTGATCGTGAGCGTCGCGACGGTGCCGCCGTCGCCGACAGCATACGTGTTGGAGAGCAGCATCGCCACGCGATCGATCAATTCGGAGAACCCGCCATAGGTGAAGCACTCCGGTGTCTCTTCGGCCTCCTCGCAGGGATAGTAGGCCATCCAGGGCCGGTCGGCGCCCTGACTCGCCAGCGTCGCCCACATTTCACCGAGGTTTCGGTAGGGCAAGTAGTCGTCGATATCCGGAAGGGCCTCACACCGCTGGGCAGAATCTATCAGTCGGTCGATCTCACCTTCCTTAAGTTGACTGTCGGGTATCGCCTGGTTTACCGTCATCTCAACATGTCCTCCCGTCTGTCCAACCGGTGAATGATCTCATCTCCGTAAGGTGCGCCCGAACACCCATACCCCAGACTTGATGCCTCGGTACACACCGGTTGGAAACCGGTGCCTCAGGATCTTCGGACACATCCTTATTGAACACCCACACCGCTGGGGCCGCAACTGTTTTCCCGTGGCCTTGATCTGAGCCCCGAGCGCAAGCGAGCGGGTATGGGAGGTGAATGGCACGATTCCATCGAACGGTGAAGGCGTATTCGCACTACTTGAAGCAGTGGCACACTTTTCTGAGGTGGGGCGTTCTTTCTGGATAGATCGTTGGTGTTTGGACCCGCTCGCTTGCGCTCGGGGCTCTGATGAGGAGAAGGAGTTGTCTGTCGAATGATGACCGCTTCCTGACGGGCGCGGCTCTGAGCACTGCATGAAGCAGTGGCACACTTTTCTGAGGTGGGGCGTTCTTTCTGGATAGATCGTTGGTGTTTGGACCCGCTCGCTTGCGCTCGGGGCTCTGATGAGGAGAAGGAGTTGTCTGTCGAATGATGACCGCTTCCTGACGGGCGCGGCTCTGAGCACTGCTTGAAGCAGTGGCACACTTCCCATCCAAATAGATAGGCTCGCGTGTTGTGCATGCTTACCCGCCTGAAAAGCCCGGGGCGTGAAAGCATGGAACCCAGCACACCGTCGGATCAGTGTGAGGGGAGATGCTCGATGAGTTGGTCGATTTCTTCTTCGGTGTTGTAGAAGTGAGGGCTGACGCGGATTCGCCCGATGCGTGCGACCGCGACCGTTCGGTATTCCTGGAGGAGATGGTTGACGATGCGCGTGTGATCGTGGATGTCGGAGACAAATGAAACGATGCCGCTGGCCTCGGAGGGGTTGCGTGAACTGACGACGCGGTAGCCCTTGGCCCGCACGCCGTCGACCAGACGATCGGTCAACATTCGGACGCGTTCCCATATCGCGTCTACACCGAGTTCGAGGAGCCATTCCAGCGAGGCGCCCAGGCCCCAGATGCCCGCGAGGTTGTAGCTGCCACCGTCGAATCGACGGGCGTCATCGTGAAACTCGAGGTTGTATTCGCCCCAGTTCGTCGGATCGGTCACGCTCAGCCAACCGACGCTGGAGGGTTGCAGCAGGCCCAGCAGTTCGTGCCGGCAGTAGAAAAGGCCGACGCCCTCGGGGCCGAGCATCCACTTGTGACCATCGGCACTGAGGAAATCGATCTTCATCGCCCGCACGTCGATCGGCACGCACCCGACGGACTGAATCGCGTCCACGCTGAAGAGCACACCCCGCTCCTGGCAGGCCGCGCCCAGGGCCGCAAGATCGGTTCGATAGCCGCTGGCAAACTGCACCGATGAGATCGCCACTACGCGGGTTCGATCGTCAATCAACTCTACGAGCCGTTCGAGCGGAATCCGGCCGTTGTCTTCCGGCACCATCTTGAGCTGCACACCCTGGGCACGCAGGTTCATCCAGGGGTAGATATTGGCGGGAAATTCGACGCCGGAGGTGACGATGTTGTCTCCACGCGAAAATTGTAGTCCGTTGGCGACGAAGGAAATCCCCTCGCTGGTATTTTTGATGAACGTGACTTCTTCGACATGACTGTTCAGCAGCTTGGCGCCCAACTGCCGTACCCGCCGGGCCTCTGCCTGAAGTTTGCCGCGAACGGAGGCATGGCTTTCCGCCTCATCGATGTATCGCCGCATCGCCGACGCGGCTCGGCCCGAAACCGGCGCGATCCCCGCGTGGTTCATGAAGCTGTACTGCCGGACGACCGGCATCTCGGCACGAACCGCGTTGATATCCATGAGATCGTATCCCTCCACGCTTCAGCGAGGATCCGTCGTGAGCGATCAGCGCGACTTCGGAGCGTATTGGTGTTCTGCAGGCCGCACGGGCATTCAGATTCCCTTGTTGGTCGTCTTCATCCCATGGCTCCTCAATCGTGCAAGCGTATATAGTCTATTCCTGCTCGGCCGGCAATTCCAAGAATGCGTATGTAAAGACGACGAAAACATGAACTGGGATCGGTTCATGATCGAACCATTATCGATGTCTCGCGGCGTCCAATCTTCGTCGCTTCCGTATTGGTCGCACGATTGCCGAAATGCCGGCGGCCGCCCCCACCAATAGCAATGTACCCGGTTCGGGGACCGGAGAGGCGATTTCCGAGGCTGCGGGAGCCGATCCCTCCTCGCTATAGTCCAGCGAAAAGCGTTCAAATCCTGGAACGGTGGCGGGCATCCCATTCAGGATAACCCCGAGCGGATCGGTCCGAAAAGCGGTGAGAAACATCTGCTCGACCAGAAAGCTGACCTCCTCATCCGTCAGTTTTTCACCCGTTTCCAATGCGGCGAACAATTCGTCCGCCGTCCGCTCTCGCTGGGCGGCGGCGGAGAAAATCCGGGGTGCCGTGGCCGCGTCCGTCGCGCCGTCCGCCTGAAACAGGCTGGCGATCAGGTCCAGACCGATGTGCCCGGAGAGGTTGATGGGGCCGGTGTCGAAATCCGTCACCTGCTCATCGTCAACGACGACGCCGTTGGATTCGAAATTGCCCACGTTGACCAGCCGGAGATTGAAATCGTAGAAGCCGAGGATGTTGATCCGGCTGTTCGAATCGATGCTCATGTTGCCGGTCCATTCGAAGTCCTGGATGCCGGTGTTGAAGCTGGCTCGATAGCGCAGCGGCTCCTTGGTGAACGTCGTCACACCGCTGAATTGATTGAATCCACGCTGACCGGTCTCGCCCTGGAAGAAAATCTCCGGGATGAATCGGGAAGTGAACCCCGCTCTGCCATGAAATCCGACAAGCTGGCTTTGTCCGAGCGAACCATCGGGACCGATCTCCAGCTTGAACGGACCCAAGTCCAAAGATTCGACGTTTCCGAACGAGTCGGGTCCGAAGAAGCGAAAGAATTCATAGGTATAGCCATCTGCCGCACGGTCGAATTCGACACGTTGGGCGAACTGTTCAAAATTGAACAACGGTCCATTCTGTGGATTGGAGAGAAACAGCGGGTTGCCCGCGAACTCCGCGCCGCGAAAGAGGAATCGCTGAAAACCACCGGCGCTGATCCCCTGTCCGATCGCCTTCGATGTGAAGACCAATGTCATTCCCGTCAACAGAATAATACCGAGTCCAACTCCACGAATCCGCATCGTTATCATCTCCTTGGCACCGGTGCATCGGCCCTGATTGTTCGATCTTGTGATTGAAGCGTGGCGGCGCACACGCCACAGTCAGATATCGGCCTACCATCGACGGAGAATAAGGACAGGTATCACACGATCGCGTGCTTCGTGGATTGTGCGGAAGGGTCCAATAATGAAATGATGCGAGACAGTACTGAGAGCGTGTGCAAGTGAACTTGTTGTCGCCGTGTCTTGTTCCCAACCCGCCGGCGATCCGTTTACGATCATGGCCGCACTGAGATTGGACAATGATCCTCATCCGCACTGCTTGAAGCAGTGGCACACAAGCCGGATGGTTCCGCACGCTCGTGCATGCTTACCCACCCCGATGAGGCCGGGGTGTGTAAGGAAGGCACCCGGCACCGGCAAGCAGAGCTTGCCGGTGGCACCCCCAACCCGAAATCCGAACTTGGCTAACCCGTAGTTCGAAAAACATATTTGATTCAGGGCCGTTTCTATCAGAACCGCGTCTATCAGAGCCGCGACCGTAAGGGAGTCGGTCATCGTCCGCCCTCCCAGAACGATTCCAGACCATCAGAATCATGACACGCTGCCGATGGAATAACGACTGCACGATCGCTGTGAGTCCATACC
>CAYXGR010000082.1:0-10727 GCA_964464525.1 uncultured Planctomycetaceae bacterium | reverse complement strand
TCGGGGCGGGTAAGCATGCCGATCACCCGAGTGGCAACAATCAGCCGCACTGTGGCACCGATTTCATACCGGTGCATGAACGCCTATAGACGAACAGGCTCCTCGTACCGTCCATAAACCTCAACCAGACACCGAGTCAGTTCACCAATCGTGGCATAGGCCTCGACGGCATCCAGGATGCCCGGCATCACGTTCCGCCCGGCCGACGCGTCGTCCCGAACCCGCCTCAATCTACGCGCAACCTCGTCCTGATTCCGTTCGGATCGAATACGCTCCAATCGACGAACCCGCTCGCTACACGCACTTTCTTCGAACGGATGAAACGCAACCTGCGGCTCCTCCTCCTCCACGCGATAGCAATTCTTCCCCACCTTGCGAATCTCGCCGCTTTCCAGCTTCTTCTCCCGTTCATAGGCCTGTTTCGAGACCGCATTCTGAATCCGCCCCTCCGCGATGCCGCGAACAATCCCCCCCTGTTTTTCGACCTCCTTCATCTCCATCCGAATCTTCTCTTCCATCTGATTGGTCAGGGTTTCGACATAATACGATCCCGCCAGAGGATCGACCGTGTCGCACAACCCCATCTCCTCCACCAGTATCTGCATGGTCCGCAGCGAGATGCGTGAGGCCTTTTCCGACGGGATCGTGTAGGCCTCATCATAGCAACACAGGGCCATCGTCTGCGTGCCCGACAGCGCGCTGATCAATGCGTAGTAAGCGCCGCGGACAATGTTGTTCTCGGGCTGCTCGATGGTCAGACCGGCGCCGCCCCCCCCGGCGATCATCCGCATCCACATCGAACGCGGATCCCGGGCCTGGTATTCGTGCTTGATGATCTTCGCCCACAGCCGCCTCCCCGCGCGAAACTTGGCGACCTGCTCGAAAAGGTTCCCGTGGATATCGAAGTTGAACGACAGCCGCGATGCGAAATCATCGATCTTCAATCCCCGTTCAAGGAGATGATCGATATAGGCCCTGGCAATGCAGAACGCGTAGGCCATTTCCTGCACCGGATTCGCGCCGCTCTCGCGGATATGGTAGCCGCATACGCTCACCGGGCTGTATCGCGGGGCATGCTCCGCACAATACAAAACCGTATCGCCGACCAGTTTGATCGACGGTTCAACCGGGAAGATCCACGTACCGCGACCGATGTATTCCTTCAGGATATCATTCTGGGCGGTGCCGCGCAGCTCGCGGATGTCGTACCCACGCTTCCGGGCCATCGCGAAATACAGTGCCATCAACGTCGCCGCCGCCCCGTTGACGGTAAGCGAGACGGTAATCTTATCGAGGTCGATCCCGTCGAACGCGATCTCGAAATCTTCCAGCGTATCGACGGCCATCCCCACACGCCCCACCTCACCCAAAGCGGCAGCATCATCCGAGTCAAGCCCACACTGCGTCGGCAGGTCAAACGCCACGTTCAAGCCCGTCTGTCCGTTCTCGATCAGGTAGCGAAAACGCTTGTTCGTTTCCTCCGGCCGGCCGAAACCGGCATACTGCCGCATAGTCCAGGGCCGTTGGCGATACATGGTTGGATGAATGCCCCGCGTGAACGGAAAAACGCCGGGTTCGCCGATATCGTCGCCGCCACTGGACGCAACATCGTCCGGCGTATAGATCGGCTTGATCTCCACGGCCGACTCATTGAACAGAGGTTTGATTTTCGATTGGCGCTCGCGGCTCATCGCACGTTCTCACGAATGTAATCAGCAATGTTCTGCATACGCGTACCGACGGGAAAGATCGCAGCCACACCCAGTTCTTTGAGGCGTGCATGATCTCGTTCGGGAATGTTCCCGCCGACGATCCACAGCATGTCACTCAGTCCGCGTTCCCGCATCAATGCTCCGATCCGCAAACAGATGGGAAGGTGCGAACCGGAAAGGATCGACAGCCCCAGCACGTTCACTTCTTCCTTGGCGGCCCGATCGACGATTCCTTCGGGCGTCTTCTTCAGGCCCGTATAGACCACGGTAAAACCCGCGTCCATTAACGACCGGGCGACGACCTTCACCCCCACATCGTGGCCATCCAAACCGGGCTTGGCCAGCAGAATCCTGATTGGCTCATCCCGCCCGGTCATGACGTCAACTCCTTCGCGATGATCAACTTGTTGATCTCGCTGGTCCCGCCGCCATAGAGGGTAAATCGTATATCACGTAGATAGCGTTGGGCGGAAAATTCCATTGCGTATCCGTAGGAACCGAGAATCCGGGTCGCCTGATCGCAAATCTCGACCGCCCGCTCGGTCGCAAACAGCTTGGCCATCGACGCCTCACGCATGCACCAGCCACCCTCATCTCGCAACCAGGCCGCGTAATGGACCAGATGCGCGGCCGCCTCGAGGTTCGTCGCCATATCGGCGAGCTTCATCTGAATCGCCTGAAACCGGTTGATCGATTTGCCGAACTGCCGCCGCTCCGCCGAATAGGCCAGCGCGTCTTCCAACGCCGCCCGAGCCACACCACAGGCAAGCGCACCGGTCATAATCCGAATGTCGGCCAGGATTTCCCGCAGAAATCGCTCACCCGCCCCCTCGTCCCCGAGCCGGTGGCTATCTGGAACGAAACAATCCTCGAAAAAAACCTCGGACGTCGGCGAGGCTCGGCATCCCATCTTGTCAATTGCACGGCCTACGCTGAGACCGTCAAACTCCCTTTCCACCAGGAAGATCGTCAGGCGTTTCTCGTCCCCGGCGCGTGCGAACACGGTAAAAAAGTCTGCCACCGGCGCCGAAGTGATCCACGTTTTCTGGCCGTTGAGCCGATAGCCCCCATCGACCTTCTTCGCGGAGGTCACGATGGCGGACAGATCGCTACCCGCGTCGGGCTCCGTGATACAAATCGTTCCAATCTTCTCGCCACAAATGGCCGGCCTGAGCAACCGCTCGTGAATGTCGTCGTTGCCGAGAGTAAACAGGAAATGCGTGCCCATCAGCGATTGCATGGCCGCAACCGCCGCAACCGACAGAGATCCCCGAGCGATTTCACTCATGACCAGACAATAACTCAGCAGGTTCTGGTCCACGCCCCCCAATGCCTCGGGATAACGCAGACCGAACGTGCCCAGATCGGCCAACTCCGAAAACAGCGCTCTCGGAAACACGCCCGCCTCATCAACGGCGGCCGCCCGAGGCCGGATCCGCTCATCGCAGAAACGGCGAAAGGTGTCCCTCAGAAGCTGCTGTTCTTGTGATAAACCGAAATCCATCTTTTCGTCGTTTCTCAGTTCTTCCCGCGCTTCCTCGCCTCACACGTCGCATCTTCATCGATCGCCAAAGTCTGTCCTTCAAGCACCACGCCGTAGTCATCCCGCGCGGACTCGATGGAAACAACACCGTTGCGTACCTCCTCGGCGACACGCGCCGCCGGGCGATCATGAGGATTACCATGTCCCCCCCCGCCGCCGGCCCGTTGGCGATAAATCGTCCCCGCCGGTACACCAGTCAGCAGATCGAGACTCAACGGCGTCTTGTCCGTGCCGTCGGGGAACCGCAGCCCGATCGAATTCAAGCTGCCCTCACCTCCACCGTGCAGACCGAAGGCAGGTTCGATATCGCCATCCCCGAAAATAACCAGTTGCGTCTCATCGGCTCCGATCTCGAAGACGGTCTCTACCCCCAAACCCCCGCGCCACTGACCCGGCCCCGCCGAGTCACACAGGTATTCATGTTTGCGCAAGAGGTGCGGCGTCTGTTGCTCAAACATCTCGTAATCCTGATCCAGCAACCCGCCGGAGGCATCGATCATCCCGATATGGTCATACCCATCCACCCCGCGCATCGCCCCCGATCCCCCCTTCAACCCCATGAAGCAGATATCCACATAAGTATCGTTCTTCCTCGGATCCAGGCCGGAGGTCAGCGAACACAGCAGATGATTCCATCCGGCGGTCACCCGATCGGGCATGACCGGCGCCAACGCCCGCATGATCGCGTCCGCATTGGCCGGACACAGATGATTGCCATAGGTCGTCGCTGCGGGATAGGAGGCGTTTAGAATCGTTCCCTCCGGAATGATAATCTCCAACGGTGCCACCATCCCCTGGTTGTGGGGAATATCCGGATTGACCATCTGTAGAAACGTCAGCGTCGTGGCCGAGGCACTCGACGTGTAGGTGCCGTTCACGAATCCATCGGATTGTGGATCCGTATCCGAATAATCAAATATGATCCGGTCGTCCCCGACGATGATCCTGACCCGAATCTGATAATGCCGGTCCGCGTTCTTGCCGTCATAATAAATCGTGGACTCGCCGAAATATGTGCCGTTGGGAATGCCGGAGATCTCAGCCTCCATCATCTTCCGCGTCGCATCGAACAGTGCCTGCTTGTGGTTGTTGAAGCAATCAACGCCATACTTGTCCAGCAACCGCAACATGCACCGCTCGCCCACCACGCACGAGCCGATCTGGGCACGCATGTCCTGCTGCACAATATCGAAGCGAATATTCGCGAAGATCAGATCCCACACATCCCTCCGTAGCTTGCCCTTCTCATAAACCTTGACCGGTGGAATGCGCAGCGCCTCCTGCCAGACTTCGGTGGCATTCGGGTTGTACCCGCCGGCCACCGCGCCCCCGATGTCGGCCTGATGCCCCTTGCAAGCCGACCAGGCAACGAGCCGATCACCATGAAAAATCGGCTTATACACCGCCACGTCGTTGTTCTGGTTGCCCATGCTGAAGACGTCGTTGTGAAAAATGACGTCGCCGGGATAGATCTCCTCCCCGAAGTATTCGATGAGGTACTTGCAGACCGGGCCGAGAGAAAAAGACAGAATGGGCAAATTCTCGGTCTGCTCCAGCATGTCGCCCTCGGCATCGTACACACCGGTCACAAAATCCTTCGCCTCGCACAAAATTGGCGAACGCGTCGTCTTCTGAAGCGAGACACTCATCTCGTCGGTCAGCGATCTGAACGCCCGTGCAAAGACAGACAATAGAATTGGATCAACCATTTCCACAATCATCCGCTTTCAATCTCGACAGCGCTCCCTCGATACTCGGGTGCCATGCTTACACGACCCGGCCTCTAGGGTCGGGTAAGCATGCCGATCGCATGGGCTGCCAACATCGGCCGTGCTATTCGGCTGAGCACATCAATCATAATTGACGCACCGACTCTGTATCACGGGTCCATGACAGAATCCGTGGGTTCTCTTGCCGGCTTCAGCCGGTAGTTTTTTGTTTGCCATCGACTTCAGTCGGTGGTGGACGCCTTTGGTAACTCCCCTCAGCCGGCCTCAGCCGGGCTTTCATGATTCGATCCCGGCTAGGGCGGGATCCGTTTGGCCCGTCCAAACTATCATGCCTCTCCGCATCACCGATCAGCGCGCCCGGCATCCATTCCTCGCCCTTCGGATGGACAACAAAGCTACCATACCGATCGCAAACGCAATCGAACGAGCCCGTCAGCATCAGCGTGGTATTGACCTGCTCAATCAGGGCCGGTCCGGCGATCCGATGTCCATGGCGAATCTCATGGCCGTCATACACCATCACATTTCGCGAAACCCGCGCCTCCGGCACATACACCCTCCGCTCACCCTTCACCGCGGCATCCGCGTCGCATCCGACCTGAAGTTCCTCCGCAAACGAAGGTTTCTCCGTGACGCCCACGGCACGGACGCGCACGTTGATCAACTCCATCGGTGTACCCTGTTCCCGCAGCGAATACCCGTACATGCGATGGTGTTCTTCATGAAACGCCGCGCCAATCTTCTCGACTTCAGCCTGCGTAGCCCACTCAAACGGAACGGAAAGAGACACCTCGTGATATTGCTTGACATATCGGCAGTCCAGCTTCAGCGTATAACGCCGCGACGACGACGAGATATTTTCTTCGTCGAGCAGTCCCTCCCCTTCCGTCCGCATATCCGAGATCACGGTGTTGAGATCGCCCCAGTCGATACGATCGAACGGGGAAACAAACGAGGATACAAAATCATGCTGCAGGTCGCTCATGAGCATCCCCGCCGCGCAGAAGATAGAGGATTCGCGCGGCACGATGAACATCGGGATTTCCAGTTCCCGGCAGATCTCGCACGCGTGCAGCGGCCCCGCGCCCCCGGCAGCAACAACCGGAAACTCCCTCGGATCGTAACCTCGCTTGATGCTGATCTCGCGCACACCCTGAGCCATGTTCGTGTTGATCACCCGCACCATGCCCGCCGCCGCGGCTTCCACCGAAAGCTGCATGGGTTCGGCAATCCGCTCCCGGATCGCACGCTCGGCCACCTCTCGATCGAGCCTGATCTTTCCACCCGCAAAAAAGTCCGGATCCAGATAGCCCAGAACCAGATCGGCATCCGTACAGGTCGGCAGAGTGCCACCCATTCCATAGCACACCGGACCCGGATCCGCCCCCGCGCTCTGCGGACCCATACGCAACAATCCGCCTTCGTCGATCCAACCAATGCTGCCACCCCCCGCCCCGATCGTGACGATGTCCTGCATCGGAAGTGCGATACGATGGCGGTTGATCTCGCCATCCGTGACAACGATCGGTGTGCCACCACGCACCAACGACGCGTCGAAACTCGTGCCCCCCATATCAAGAGTGATGCACTGATCACGACCGCAGGCACGAACGTAACTCAGGCCCGCCCCAGGACCGGCCGCCGGGCCGGAAAGCAGGGTGCGCGCCGGGCTCTGGCGGGCGATCTCCGGAGACATCACGCCCCCGTTGGATTGCATGATCAACAACACGCCGGAAAATCCAATCTCCTTCAGACGCATCCTCAATCGATCGAGATAAGAGCTGAGCTTGGGGCCCACATAGGAGTTGAGCACCGTCGAACTCACGCGATCATAGAAGCGGATCGACGGCAGAAAATCGGAAGACACCGTCAAATAAGCGTCGGGCAAATTCGAACGCACAAGTTCCGCGGCCTGTCGTTCGTGTTCCGGATTGGCAAATGAGTTCATGAAGCAGATGGCCACCGCCTCGATTTGCTCCTCCCTGAACAATCGAATGGATCGTTGAATATCGTCGATACTCAGCGGATCCAGTGCATCTCCGCGGTAGTTCAGACGCCCTTTGATCCCACGGCGCAGGTATCGCGGCACGAGTGGGGGAACATTCGTATACCGATTGTTGTATTGTTCCTCGCGGATACCCCGACGCATCTCCAACGCGTCGCGAACCCCTTCAGTAGTCAGCAATCCGGTCTTCGCGCCGGACCAAGTCAGGACCGCATTGGTGCTCACCGTCGTACCGTGCACGATCGTCTCTATGGATCGCGCCAGTTCATTCAGCGTCAATCCCATGTCGTCGGCGAGGGTTGTCAGTCCATGGATCAACCCCACGGCGGGATCGGCCGGCGTCGACAGCACTTTGTGGATCGTCGGCGTGTCGTCCGGGCGAGTCACCAGGAAGTCGGTGAATGTCCCCCCCACATCGATGCCGATCTTCAGCTTCATGACCCACTTCCCACCGGTTCAAACTTCCGGCCCATCGCGACCCCGAGTTTGTACGCCCGAGCGTTCACTTCGGCCATCGCCGGCGGCATCCGCTCGGTGACGATCTCCCAGAATGATTCCGCCGTGCAAGGCAGCCGTCCGGCCCCCAACAGACATCCCAACATGAGAAGATTCAGCGACTTGGTCGAACCCGCCTCGGTCGCCATTTGCGTCGCATCCAACACCATGACGTTCTCAGTCACCCGTCGGATCGCGCCCTCGAGCGCCGCGAGCGCGGGGTACCTGGCATCCTCATCACGAGAAACCGTCTGTTGCCCCAGGGTAAAGGGGATCACCGGCGCCGTGTTCATGAAGACTTGTGTATGCGATGACATCAACGGCAGCACCCGAACGGTTTCGGCCGGCTCGAAGCCCAGCACAAAGTCGGCCCGCCCGTTGCCTATCGATGGGCAAATGCCGCAATCGACCATGACGGACGATTGAACGCCGCCGCCGCGTTGGGACATGCCATGCAACTGACCGCTGACCACATCATGGCCTCCCTCGACGAACGCATCGCACAGCAATCGTGCGGCCGTCAAGACTCCCTGCCCGCCAGTGCCAACGATGCAGATCCGCCAGCCGGCCGAGTTTCCAACAATCTTATCCTGCACGTCCATCGATTCCCTTCAGAGTGCTTTCCAAAACTCCTGTGGCACCGGTTTCCAACCGGTGCGTGTAGCAGGTTTCGAACCTGCGACACGGGTTTTAGGATGCACTCTTACTCGCTTCACGCCTCTACCCGGCAAATGGCATCATGCCGGCAGACATCCGCACACAATTCGCAACCTTCGCACAAATCCTGATCAATCTCATACTCGCCGTCGACGATCAGAATACCGGGACATCCCAACAACCGAACGCACAACGAACAGGCATTGCACCGATCCCGATCAATCTCGAACGGTGCCCGATCCAGGCTCCTGTGTAGCCGACGCTCATTCACCACACACGGAGACTGGCAGATGACCACGTTGACACCGGAGCCTTTCTTTGCCTTCTTGAACGCATCGAGTGTGGCCTCTTCGTCGAACGGATCGACGGAGTAAACATCCTTGATACCAAGACCGCGCACGACATCCTCGATTGAAAATCGCGGTCCACCCGTCGTCGGACTCGGCTGAAACCCCGTCATGGCGGTGACATTATTATCCAGAATGGCAACCGTGATTGTGTCATTTGCCTGAACTGCGTTCGCGAGTGCGGGCCAACCACTATGAAAAAAAGTCGAGTCCCCGATATACGCCACCACGCGCTGCTGAGTCATGCGCGCGATCCCGCTCGCCTGGCTGATCGATGAACCCATACACAGCAGTGTGTCGCAAGCCTGCAACGGCTCGCCGTATCCCAGCGTGTAGCAGCCGATGTCGTTGCAATAGACGGTATTCTTTCCGAACACCCGCCGGGCGAGATGAAAGCTGGTGCGATGCGGGCACCCCGGGCAAAGCACCGGCGGCCGCTCCGGCAATTCCGGAACGGAAACCGAAGCGGTCTTCCGTTTGTCTATATGCAAATACGCTCTCACGACGTCTTCGACCTGATCCAGTGAATATTCATATTCGACGGGAAAGTGACCGGTATGCTTTCCGAAGATGGGTATCTGTCGCCCCTGTCTGAACGCGTATAAGCTGATCCATTCCTCGACGAAGGGAGTCAGCTCCTCCACGACCAGCACGGAATCGACGCCGCTCAGAAAGCGCGCGAGCACGCGCTCGGGGATGGGATAGGCGCCGATTTGCTGCAAAGTAACATCACCCTGCAATCCCAGATTATCGACGACCTGCGCGGCATAGGCATACGCGACGCCGCTGGCGACAATGCCTTTACGCCCCTCCCCGATACGAGGATAAAACGCCGATTCGCCCAACAACCCCTCTGCCAGATTGAAACGCTCGATTATTTCCCGACGCATCCGACGGGCATTGACCGGAATGGGCACATAACGAGGCGGATCCTTGGTGAACTTGAAATCATCCGTCCTGGAGGGTAGCGAACCGAGTTCCACCATGCCGCTGCTGTGGCAGACCCGCGTCGTCGGTCGCATGATAACCGGCAAACGAGTGCGTTCGGAGAACGCGAAGGCGAACTTCGTCATCTCCATCGCATCCCGTGGCGTCGCCGGATCGAACATCGGGTAGTACAGAAAGCGACTGAAATGCCGTTGGTCCTGTTCCTGGGTACTGGTGATCATCGAGGGATCGCCAGCGGAAACAATGACCATTCCACCCTCCACCCCGACATAGGGCAGCGTCGATATCGGATCATTCGCGGAATTGAAACCCACGTGTTTCATGCCGCACATGGACCGCGCCCCGACGAGGCTTGCGGCAAACGCAATCTCCACCGCGATTTTTTCATTCACCGAGTATTCAAAAGTGACATCGGCGTCCTCGGCGACGCGGAAAAACGTATCACCCACCTCCGATGAAGGCGTGCCCGGATAACACGAGAAAAATTGAATCCCGGCCTCCAATGCACCGCGCGCGATCGCGATATTGCCCAGCATGCACGCACGGGTACCCGGGCGATCGGCCAGAACCGGATGCAATCTCGTTCGACTCATTCCATTTCCCTTCACCATTCCCCGAACCCGTCGATCAGTCCTCCCAGAAGCGCCGCAGGCAGCAATCTCCCCCTTCGGGAAGAGAACATTTCGTTTCCACGCGAACACGGGTACCCAGCGCCTTGTTGACTTCAGCCACTACCGATCCCATCCACGCATCGCAGCCCGGCTGATCCTCTTCTAATAGTTCCAGACTCTTGTGCGAATGAAACCACGGACAATCGACATGCCTCAGAAACGCCTCATCGCCCTCCCCCGCTTCAACCTTGACAGCCTCCCCCATACACGCCGACGAAAAGGCCATCGACCGAGCCAGTTGCATCGGCAACGGTTTCGCCGGGTCCAGTCGCTTCAGATAAGTCCGGGCGGTCTGAATACCTGTGATCTCCCACATCTTGTTGACCAGTTCCCGTGCATCGAGGTCCGGAGCCATAGCCAAAGCAGCCTCGCGCCAAGCAAAGTGTTGCGCGCGCGTAATCTCACAAAGCACCTGAAATCGCTTTTCGACGGGTATCTCAGCTTCCATTAAATGCCCTCGCGCACTGTGGCACCATCCTGTGGCACCCGCCGGGGTGGCGCGGGTGCCATGCTTACACGACCCGGCCTCTAGGGTCGGGTAAGCATGCCCATCCCACGGGCCGCCATGCCCCAAGGCGAGGCCAGGGTGGCATGCCCAAGCCCCAAAGCGCGGCCAGGG
>CAYXGR010000081.1:0-10802 GCA_964464525.1 uncultured Planctomycetaceae bacterium | reverse complement strand
CCCAGCCGATAGGCCAATCCCTCGGCGACGATCGCGACGCCATAGGGCCGGCTCATCGCCCGGCGTTTGATCATCGCCCCCTCGATCACATCGACCAGATGCTCGAAGGAAAGGTCAGGCGGGAAGGCCTCGGGGATGAGCGTCAGCGTCGCGCCAGTCGATTTCCCCATCCCCAGCGCAAGAAATCCGGCATGCCGACCCATCACCACAACGATGTACCATCGCCTGGTCGTTCGAGCGTCCTCCATGAGGTTGGCCACGAGTTCCGAGCCAAGATGTCGCGCCGTCGTGAATCCGAACGTGGGTACGTCACCATGCAAAGGAAGATCGTTGTCAATGGTTTTTGGGACGTGGACTACGCGGATCCGGCCTTTGGAGGCCTCCGCTACGAACCGGGCACTCAGGGCGGTGTCGTCGCCTCCGATGGTCAGGAGATGGGTGGCCCCCAGTTCGGCAAAATGCCTGAGCACACATCGCACCTTTTCCTCATTCGGGCAGACGACGGTCGAGGTCTCAAGCCGTGTTTCGTCCAGCAAGGTCGCCCGGCTGGTGCCGAGAATCGATCCCCCCTCGAAGTGGATGCGGGCCACGTCCTTGATGGCCAGATCGATCGCATGCCGCTCCGAAACGAACCCATCCGACGAAATAGACCTGAACCCGTCGTAGATGCCCACGACGGCGAGACCGTGGTTAATCGCCTCGATGGTCGCCGCGCCGATCACGGCGTTGATCCCAGGCGCGGGGCCGCCGCCGACAATGATAGCCAATTTAGGTTTGTTCATGACGCTCTATTTATCATCCCCATAATAATCGATCGTACCGGAGCCCCCAGCGCACAGCCCGGTAGTTTGGAAGGCTATTTCGCTCGGGCCGCCACGTTATCCAGCACGTTCATGTAGTTGATATAGCTGTCATAGGGTGACTCATATGGATTGAAATACTTGTGTACGTCTCCGTCCGCGAAATACTTGGTACACATATAATAGAAATGATCCGAGGTCTGCAATCGCCGCCAGTCGACGAGCAATTCTTCGTCGCCCTTCGCCTTGACGGCCGCCTCGAGGTTATAGACCTCCTGAAGGGCGTTGGACTGCATCGCGTTGCCCAGCCAGGCGGACAGATCCCGCTCGGTGTCGGCCCAACTGATCAGGTGCGGCGCGTCGATCTCGCCGACCGCCTCATAGGAATCGGCGACCTCGTCGGGCGTCTTGAAATTGTTGTCGGGGTGCCGCATCACTTCGCCGGGCAGATGGTAGAAAAAATCGAAGATCCCCGTGTCCGTCCACTGATGCTCGCCGAGGGTCTCATAGTCCATGAACAGATTCACCGTGACGCCGTTTCCGTTCACGTCATTGATCCAACCAGCAAACTTCTCGGCGCGGAGCGGCCATTCGCACCAGTCGCGGTTGCTGAATCGAAAGGCGATGTCGTCCGAGAGTCGAAAGTTTTTCAGCAAGACCTTGATCGGCGCACCGGGGGCCTGATAGACAAAATTGGGCGAGCGATAGCCGAGGATGTGATCGGCTCCCTCGGCGATGACGGCCCGGTAGCCCAACTCGTGGACCGCCTTGGCCAGATCGTTGTTGTAGATCAACTCCGTGTTCCGAAACGTGCGGCTCCGTCGACCGAAGAGTCGTTCGATCCGGTCCTGCTGCATCTCAATCTGTTCCGCGAATTCCTCCCGCGAATAAAGAAAGGCCAGGCTGTGGTGGTAGGTCTCGGCGATGAACTCGACGCTCCCCGTTTCGGCCAGCCGCTGAAAGCTTTCGATCACCTCGGGTGCGTAGGCCTCGAATTGATCCATCACCACGCCGGTCAGCGAAAAGGCCACTCGGAACCGACCCTCGTGGACGCGAATGAGATCACGGATGCATTGGTTGGCGGGCAGATAGCATTTTCTCGCGACTTTACGGCAGATTTCGGCATTCTTGGCATCATCAAAATAGGCATGTCCCGTCTCGAAGATCGAGTAGCGACGCAGCCGAAAGGGCTGATGAACCTGAAAATAGAAGCATACCGAGGACATAAACGTCGCGTCTCCCAAGTGAGCCCAGCGGGCCCCAAATTGAACCTTCAAGCCATTGTAAGGACGAATCGCCGAAGGACAATCGTTCTATTTTTATGAGTGTGCCGGGTGCCATACTTACACGGCACGGCCTTCTCGTGACAGGTAAGCATGCATAGCTGTAGGAGGTTAAACGTAAAACTACTCAATGGCCCGCTCTATCCCCTCGACCTGATACTCGACCTCGTCCAGACCGTCGAAGGCGACGCGAACCGTTTCTTTGGGTTTCTTGCCCATGAGTCGCATGGCGATCGGTGTCTTGTAGGCAAATATCTTCTGCGAGATATCCGAATCCCCGACACCGGAGATAACCAGGGCGATCGGTTCTCCACCCGTGGTCGGTCGAAGGGTGACGCGCTGGCCGATGGCAACATGATCCGTGGGAATGTCGCTGGGATCCAGTATCTTGGCGATATCAAGCTCTCCGTTGATTTGTGCAAGCCGACCGCGAAGAAGATCCCGCTCCTCCAAGGCGAACTTATATTCGGAGTTCTCACTCAAATCGCCATGCTCCGCCGCCGCGCCGATGGCTCTCGCATTCTCGCGCATCTTCACGTTTACCAGCTCGTCCCGCTCCATCTGCTTGGCACGCAGGCTCGACTCGGTGAAATATAAGACCGAATCGTCTTCCCAGACAGGCACCTCGGCCTTCACATAGAGCATGGGGAACAGTTCGGTGAGAATTTTGAGTAACTCGCTCTGAACGCTCGGACCCAGACCCTCGGCCCGCTCGATCTGACGCCGTATCGCCTGAGCCAACGACAGATCGATCGATTTCAAACACGCGCGAAACGGTGCACAGCCTTTCGCGCCCAGACCGGACCGGACCTTGGCACGCATCTCGTTCACCGTCTGCCCCGCCGCCTTCCCCGCCGATACGCGGGCCGGTCCGACCAGATCGAGAATCAACGTAAACATCTCCCTTGGGGTGGGGGTGGGCAGGCTCGCCTTGACGTCGGCACCCTTCCACAGCCACATCATCGCGTCGGTAAAACGGCCCGGATCGGACACGGCCCGACGCGCGGTCTCGGCAAGCAGCTCGCCGCGACCGGCCTTCTCAACGCGACGCGCCATCGGATCGCACTGGCCCCCGGGGGCAAACAGTATCAATTCCGCGAACATGTCCGGCCATTTTTCAGGAAAGGCCTGTTCCACGCACGTGATCGCCAGCGACCACAATCGGGTATCCGGAACCGAGGCTGCGATGGCAACCGGATCGGCAGCCGTTCGGAGCATCTCCACAGCCGTGCCATGCGCGTCGGTGGAGATCGACAGCCCATCCGCAGCCAACCGCTCGATCACCAGCGCGGTCGCGAACGCCTCCGATGCCTCGCTGTGCTGCTTGAAGCGTTCGATATGGGCGACCAGCCCTTTCTGGATGCGGTCGAGGAATGCAGGGTCGGGGTTTGTCTTGCGATGCTTGGTATCGCGCAGGTAGCCGTCAAGCACCTCGAGCCATTGACGAGGCGTCGTCGCCTGAGAAAAAATCGGCCAGGTTTCATCTTCCAACGTACGGCCGACCGGATCGTAAATCAGAAACATCGGCGATCGGCCTTCGATCCGCAGGTTGGGCGACTTCTTCACACCGTTTCGTATCTTGCTCCACCAATCCGACCACTTGCCACCGGCCACGTACCTGGGAACAAGCATGAGTTTGAGCGCATCGCGGTCAATTCGGTTTTGATGGCAGCGAAGAATGCCGATCACGAACTTGATCGGATCCTCGGTCACAAGATGTTCGATGCGATCGCGATTGAGCTGCTGTAGTACAAAAAAATCATTTTCATCCGCCAGATCGTAATCATCGATGATCTGTGCCAGCGAACGAACTTCCGTTCCTCGGGCGTGTTTCAGTGTGATTTCATCGCCGGCGATGTCCGCTTGTTCAATCCGTGCGGCCCGATCCTCGGTGCGATGGAGAAGATAGGCGCCTTCAGCCAAACGAAGACCCACATCGAGATAACGCAGGGCCCGTCGAACTGATTTACCCGATTGCAAGCCCGACCGATCGACCCACGTCTCCAGATCGGGATTATCATTGTGGGTCTCCTTGTAGAGCAAGAGAATCTCTTCTCTAAGTTCTTCGCCGTCCGGCAGGCGCAGGAGCAGACCGCGCCCGAGTTGCAACGCATCCCGAGCTGTGTGATTCTCCTTCATGCTGGAGAGCCAAGCCCAGCCCATCGTTGCCGCGAGTGTATCCTGTCCCGATTCGACGACCATGTCGATCACGGGGAGAAGCTCATCCGGCGCGATGCCCGCCCGAGCGACGACAGACAACCATTCGCTTTCCAGTTCATCCCAGTGCTTGGTTTTCGCGAGCGTGCGTAGCTGATCGTATGGCATGCGATCCGAGATACCTCCCCTGAAAAAAGAGGTTATTGTCACTCAATCGCAGCCATTTGTCGAGGGGAGTAATCGCGCAGGACCAAGAATGCGTCCATGACACTCCTGGCGAATCTGTGGCACCGATTTCCAACCGGTGCGAATCCCGGCAGGCGAATCAGCCGTAGGATGGGTCATCAGACCCATCTGCTGATCATACCCATCCGCGAAATTAAACCGAGATATCAACCTCAGCACGCACCCAATCCGACCGCAAGCGAGCAGAAATCAGCCCCATCAACGCCCCACCCACAATCTGCAATCCACAGTCAAATAGTTTCCACTGGATATCAAAGTACCTTGATATTGGCCTTCTTCCGTTGGCTCGCGCTCAAGAGGCCGTCCAGGCGGGTCTTCAGTTCCTCGAACAGCTTATCGATGGGCTTTTTTATCTCGGCCAGCCGTTTGGAGCGAATGGAGGCGTCCTTCAGGGCCTCTGCCTCCGCGATCTTCGGGGCATTCACCCGTTCGATCCGGGCCGCCCGGGTCCGACATTCCTTCAGGATCGAATTCGCCGCCGCCTGCTGTGCCGGCGTCAGTGAATAAGTAATCACGTATTCTCGCACATATTTCTCCCACGGGTGCAAGGGAATGGGCTTCGCAGCCTCATCCCCGCGTGCCGCCTCTTCCAGACGCTTGATCAAGGCCCGGCGTTGCTCTTCTGACAGTGAACCATCGGCCAGCTTCTTCTGTGCCTCGGTGATGGCCTGTTTGAGGAGCGCATCGCGATCGACCTTCATGCTCCCTGCCGGATCGGCCTTTGAGAGGGCCTCTTTGCGCGTCCGTCGTTCTTCCCGTCGCGCTCGACGCTCCTCCCCACGCTGCCGACGCGAACGAAATCGTTCGAACCGCTCTTCCAGACGGTCATGACCCTTCCTGGCCTGTTCTTCCGGCAATAGGGCCTCGACTCGTTTCATCGATTGTTCCCAATCGATCGGGTGTTCCCGCTCGATCTCCCGCATCCGCTTGCGCAGTTTTTGAAATTTCGGATCATCCCGCATCCCCCGCCAGAATCGGCCGCGATCACCCCCCTCTTCGCCCTCTTCCCGCGCCTGTTCGCGACGACGCTGGAAGAACTCGAACATCTGCCCTCGCAGCGCGTCGTACTCATCGGCGGTCGGTCCCATCGCCACGCGCCGCTCATCACGCATCGTGTTGATTTCCCCGCGAACCAGTTCTTTCTGCGTATCGTCCAACTCGTAGGCCCGCGCCGCCATGTCCACCATGCGATCCGACTGCATTTGTCGGCGTTCTTCCGGGGTGGCATTTCTGAACCGCTCCCAACGTTCACGTTGCCGTGCTCGCCGCGCTTCACGCTCTTCTGGCGTCCGTTCAGTATCGCGGCCCCGTCGGGTTTCACGCTCGGCCCTCGGCTGGGCATCCTGTGCCGTCTGTGCCAGGGTAACTGACCCCGACAGGCTCACCACCGATAGAATCAGATGTGTCAACATGTCCATCCCTTTCACGGATTGGTACACACACTTCGCGTCATGACTCGCAAACTCGGCTCGCCTGCGATATTCACTTTGATACTCGTCACCACAAGAGGACACATCCCCTCGTAGGGCGTCTATTTTCGTCGTTTTGGCTTGCTCCCGGTCGTCTTGATTCGTTGCGAGGCCGTGAGCAGACCGTCCAGCCGAAGCTTCATGTCGTGAAACAACCGGTCGATCGGCTCCTTCAATCCCTTGAGCCGTTCGGACCGTCGTTTGCGATCCGAAATCTTCTCGGCCGCTGCTACCCGATCCCGATTGGCCTTTTCGATCCGAACCGCCCGAGCCGTCATCTCCCGCAAGATCGACAGGGACGCATTTCGCTGAGCCTCCGACAGATCATGTTCAACGATAAAATCGCGGACATATTTTTCCCACTCGTTCAACGGACGCGCGCGTTCGGTGGACCGTCGGCTCCCCCTCCTTTGTTTGACCGGTGGTTTGAGCCTTCGTGTCGATTTGATCCCCGCGTCTTTTTTGGGCGGGGGTCTTAATGTTGCCTTCGGTGACTTCGGAGGCGTCAATCGGCCCGCGCCCGGAGGAGGCCGATTCTTCACGGCCGGGCCCACCGCCATTATCTTCGGCTTGACGGCGCCGGCGCGCGCGCCGACACTCTTACCGCCTGCTTTTTTCCCCGTGAATCGCCGGGATTGAATCCCACGCAACAGGTGCCGCGCCTTGAACGGTCCGGGTAGCTTCCCCGCGCGATCGCGCCACTCCGCCTGCGCCGCGGTCACCTTGGCCGGATCAATTACCGTTTCCAATTGCTCCGCGATGACCGAGAAATGCACCGGATGCTTACGCTCGTAACGGCGGATATCCCCATTAATTTTGGCAAACTCCCGATCGATCCGAATCTTCGCCAGTTCCACGGGGGACAACGTCTCGAGATCGGATCCGCCAATCAGCGTTTGAAAACGGCTCGCCCGCTTCGTAATCAAGTCCGCGTAGGCGTGGTTCCCATCCTCGTCGGTCCAACGCGCGTCCTGAATCCGAACGATCTCCGCCTCCACGCGAACCCGCTCCGACGAGTCGAGCCCGTACATGCGTTCGGCGATGAGCGACAACTCGGATGTCTCCAGTTCCCGCAACGCCTGCGGCTGGAGCAGGTACAATGCCTGCGGCGAACCGCCCCGGATGCGCTCCCTTCGCGGACCCCGCGCCGAGCGCGGGCCGAGTGTCCTGGGGCGAGGCCGAGCCTTGGTGCGATTCGATTTTCGACCCGGGGGAGTGTTCCATGACTCTGCCGGCGCAGAGAGGATCAAGGGGAAGACAAGTGATACGATCACCAGGAGCACCCGCCCTGGCAAATGCCGTCGGATCGCCATGAATCGACCCCGCTGATGGAAAAAATGAGAAGCCGCCATTCGTCCTGTTATCGACTCAATTGGCTTCAATCACACACTATAGATGAATCAGGCCGCCTTCTCAACCGGAGGCCGAGCGCGCTTCTCAGACACCCCCTTCGGCGCGCGGGGACACCCCACTACCCAATAGGAACGCTCCCGTGACGCATTTATTGCACCCAATTTTTCCGTCTCGCTGACATCGATGCCGCCCGTGACGCTATAATCCCCAACCCGGTTTTCGCCCGAGAGAGGCAGGAACCCCCTTGGAACACCAATTTCCAACCAGTCCATGGCCCGGATGTCTTAGATGCACTCTGAATAGGAGCCGACTATGTCCGACGAATCGAACGGCAGCCCCGAACTGCCTCGGATCACCAGCGATGATACCAAGCGAGCCGATCGCATCCCCCCCGGTCAGACCGAAACCGAAAGCTGGCCAGTCCTCCACTACGGCGGCATCCCGGCAATCGATCCAGCCGCATGGCAACTCCGCATCGACGGTCTCGTCGAGGAACCGTGGTCGTGTAATCTCAAAACGTTCCAGGCCCTCCCCCGCATCGAGGTCTTCTGTGACATCCACTGCGTCACCACCTGGTCGCGCCTGAATAATGTCTTCGAGGGGCCGTCCACGAAAACCGTCCTGTCCCACGTCCGTCCCAGGCCCGAGGCTCACCACGTCATCCTCCACGCCTGCGAAGGCTCCGGCGGCCCCTGGTCCACCAATCTTCCGATCGACGACTTTCTCGATGACGACTGTCTCTTTGCCATCCTGCATGAAGGCCGCCCGCTCACCCCCCACCACGGCGGCCCCGTCCGCGTCGTCGTGCCGAAGCTCTATTTCTGGAAAAGCGCCAAGTGGATCAACCGCGTCGAACTCGTCGCCGACGACCAGCCCGGCTTCTGGGAACGCAACGGCTACCACATCCGCGGCAATCCGTGGAAGGAAGAACGCTTCAGCGGTTAGTGCTGCGTCGCAGGTGAGGCGTGGTTACGCGCACGGCGCACGGCCTAACGACTGCGTCGTTAGACCGTGCCACCCATCCGTGCCATCCATCCAATCACGTGCATCATCACACTATGGCGCGGGTTGCGTGTCCGGCTCGGCTGGAACCGTCTCATACATCCTGCCGCCCCAGTTCAGGACCACTCGGTCACTCTGGGCCAGATACCGGCCCGCCTCCGCATTCCCCGCGAGAAAGTCGTAGTAATCCTTGCTGTACATCACCAACCGGGTCGTCTTCGCCTTGCCGTCATAGTCGGCATCAACCCAACGGCCGTCCTCCAGGTAGAAGGTCCGCGCCCCGATGAAGTTGACGAGTTGTTGACCGGCAGCGTCCTGATTCTGTTTCTCCATTTCCGCCTTGAAGCGGCGCGCCATCGACGCCGGTTTCGCCCTTCTCATCGCGTAGTTCCCCTTCGACGCGGCAACCGCACCCCCACCCCGTCGCCCCCCTTGACCCTTGCGGGCGGCCTCCATATCCGCCTGATTCCGATCAAATGCGTAACCCAGCCCACGTAAATTGCGAGGCCCCATCGGCGCCCGCCGATCACGAACCGCAAGTCGTTCATCCTCCTGAACCAGGTAGCTCGTGTACGGCGTCAGGATGCCATACCGCTTGCTGAGCCGGATGACCTCGTTCTTCAACTCCTGCTGCTGCCCGTGCAACCGAAGCTCATCCAGCAGGAAGCCGATCTTCCGCATGGCCCAGACGCGCGGCAGAAAAGAATGTCGCCGGGTGTCGCCATCGAACACACAGTCGAATTCGTATTTCCGCGCCTCGCCCCGACACCGGCCTGTCAGTTCTACCTTTCGAGGGCGCGATCCCGATGCATCTCCGTATCGTCCGACGACCACGAGTTCGGACCCTTTGAACAAGTCGGGCAAACTGCGTGGATAGAGATCGTGCACATTTACTCCTTGAAAGACCAGCTTCAGCCCCGCCAGGACTGGATTCGCCAGCTTCGTGTAGAATGCGCTGATCTTCAGTTCCAGATCCTCCGACGGCGTCACGTATCCCCGCGCACCCCCGTTGTCGTCCGCCAACCGGTCCAGAAGTTGGGTGTTCACCTTGAAGCCGACGCCGAGGCAGAAGATCCGGGCGTCTGACACCCCGACGCCGAAGTCGGCCGGCTTCAGGATCCGTCTTTTCGGCGAGCCCAATAGTTTGCCGTGGTTGGCCGAGGCCACGTTTTTAATGATGGCCTCGGGATTGGTTTCACCCACCGTCGGCTCGCCGTCGGTGATGAAGACGACGAAGAATGGATACGACCGCCAGGCGGGTTGGTCCGCGGACGATTTCCAGGCAGCCTTCGCCGGGTTCATCGTCAGCGCTCGCCCCAGGGCCGAGTCGATGTCCGTCCCCCCCACCGCGATCATGTCGTCGATGAACGATCGCGCGGCCGACTTTGTCGCCTCTTCCGCCGTACTCCACCCCTCGCGGAACGAACGAATGTCGGTCGCAAAGGTCAGGATGTTGAACCGATCCTCCTTCCCAAGGTTCGTGACGCAGAACTTCAGGGCATTCTTCGCCTGTGCGATCTTGTTGTCCTCGGCCATGCTTCCGGAGGTGTCGAGCACGAAGACGATGTTCTTCGGCAGCACCGCGTCTTTTTCGCCGCTGATCCGAGGCGTGATCCGGGCCATGAAGAAGCCGTCCTGCCCCCCCTCCCGATAGGACAGCATCGACAGGCCGAACGGCGCATCCCCGAACTGGTAAAACAACTGAAAATCGTTCTCCGGTTGGAGGCGGTTCTTTTCCAGACCGACGACTACCTCCCGATCGCTTCGCCGATCGATGCTGCAATCGTGCGACGCGCAAAACACGCTCGACAGCGGTCGCGTGCTGCGAACTACGGCCCGCAGTGAAAACTGTTCGATCGGTTCGAACCGGCACCCGGCGGAGCCGAGCGGGAATCGATAGCCCGACAGGCCCGAATCGCTGCGGACCGGCTCGCTGTAACGCAGCTTGATCCGGCACTCCCCCCCCGCCGGGATCGGAAAGACCTTCGCCTGAATCAATCCCCGGCCCGCGAACTGAAGCAGACCCGGGTCGCGCATCTTCGAGACGATCGACTCATAGATCCGCCGGGCACGGTCGGCGTCCAGCAGTTCCCCCGTCACCTCCCGCCCGTTCATCCACATGGTGAACGAGTGAACCCCCGCATCCTCGGCGATCGGAAAGAGATACGTCCCCTCGGCCTGACGGGGGCCGCGATTCACGAAAACCTGCTCAATGCGCGTCTCCGAAACCGCGTCGTTGATCTCCACATCGACCCGCTGGCTCTTGACGCGAAACGGCATCCACGAATGGATCGGTCGCCGGTGTGGCCGGGGCCAGCGGGTGACATCCTGATTGCCGACGGGGCTGATGATCAGCCCGTTCCCCAGGCTCGGCACCGCCGGCAGCAACAGGCCCATCAGTGCTATTCCAGCCAACAGTATCCGTCGTCGCGCAGTCACTTGTCCTTGCATGGTTCACCTCATAATCAAAGGGGAGCATCGGCGTCCCGCCG
>CAYXGR010000080.1:0-10835 GCA_964464525.1 uncultured Planctomycetaceae bacterium | reverse complement strand
ATCGGGATGGGTAAGCATGCCTCCCACCCCGTGTGCCCGATCAGAGCCGCGCCCGCAAGGAAGCGGTCAGTGTCCGACTGACCAAAACCTGTTCCCAATCCCATGGAATCCATTCATCGCGAAACGCGGATCGTTTTCGCGCGGCTGTATGTTTTTCCACCGTCGAGGGCGACATTCAGACGAACTTCGTAGCGACCTGGTTTCGAAAACGTGTGCTCGGGCGAGGCGTCATAGGACTCCTTGCCATCGCCAAAAAACCATTTCTGTTCGCCAGCGGGCGGTACGGCGTTATACGCAAAACGAATCGTCAAGGGTTGTTGACGGCCGATGCGTTGCGTCTGAATGCGGATCCAGGGACGCTCTTTGATGACTTTCTTGAAAAAGGTCCATGTGTGACGCGGATCGATCCGGCGATGAATGCCGGGGATCTCCTCTCGCGAAACAAACATCCCCCGCTCTTCCAGCCAGCGTATGCAGTCCACGGTCTGATCCCGCAGGAAGTCGGATTTTCCGTAAACCACCCTGATTTGTTGCCACTTGTCGATCCGGCTATCCCGGATGTCCATGAACCGCTCGTCGAAAGTTCCTTGTCGGATGAAGAGTGCCCGGAAGATGTCCGGGTGTTTCAGACCCGTATGCAGGATCGGGTAGGCCCCGGCGGACCAGCCGGTCAAAAAGATTTGTGAATCAATGATGTTGTAACGCAGCTTGAGTTCCTCGACGATCGCCAGAATGCTCAGTTCGTCGTCGTTCTGGAGTTCGATCTGGCGTCGGGGGGAGGGCGGGAAATCCCCCTTGCAGGAAACCAACTTGGGCGCTGCGACGATGATCCCCTCATACTCGGCGAACTTGGCCCATTCGCCCATCTGGGTCCGGGCCGTGTCATAGGGCCAGGTGCCGTGGCAGGCGATGACAAGGGGATAGGGATGGTCGCCGGTGAAGGTGCTGGGGACATACAGCAGGTAGGGACAGCCCGTTTTCTTCTCGGTTGGGCTCAGAACCGGGGCGTGACCGGGCAGGGATTGGGAAACCGGGCATCCGCAGATCATGGGGATCAGTACCCCTTGCAAGACCAGGAACTTCCCTGTCATATTCCGTGAGGGGACCGCGAAACGCGGCTTTCCGGCTGGTTGTAAAGTGCGGAATCGATGGTTCCACGGTTGGCAGGACATGGCGAGATTATACTGGATACCCGCCGTGGCGTATGACTGATTTCAATCACATGCGATCGGTTCCGCTTGCCCATAGACGGGTGGGGTCATATGATCTCACATAATATTGTGATTTCTGGTGTGAATCGAATGGTAACTTGACCCGGAGAAACGACGATGCCGGCGGATTTTGAAGGGGTTTCAGTCCTCGTGGCTGACGACGATCATGATGTGTTGAATACGGTGCGCCTGGCGTTTGAAACCTGCGGCGCCAAGGTCTCGACCGCCAACGATGGGAACAAGGCCGTGGATATGGCCCTACGTCTGAAGCCCGATCTGCTGATTCTGGACATGATGATGCCCAAAAAGAGCGGATTTCTGGTGATCGAGACACTCAAATCGAAGTTTCCGGCGGGCGAAAAAGCACCCCGTTACATCATGATCACCGCCAACGAAGGGAAACGGCATGAGGCCTATGCTCGATCGCTGGGAGTCAATGACTATGTGAACAAACCCTTCAGCAACGAGCGCCTGATCGAGACGGCCAGTTCCATCCTGGGTCGAGAGTATCAGGACCCGACGGGCGAGTAACGTTTTACCAGGAAATAGCTTACGCGAATGTAATCGATAATGTCGTCCCCCGATGAATGAGTATTCCCGGCCTTCTCCGACGCCATCCGGTCACTTTCTGTACCCGGAGATGGGAGTCCTCTTGCGAGACAGGCAAATCTCGTATAGGCTGACGGGACTTGACATCGATCAGGCGAACCCCGGATTACCTTGGAAGTGCGGCAAGGGGTTGCGTCGGGCGTTCGGCGAAATCGTAAGGAGTGCGTAACGGCATGGCTTTGACGGCGGATCAGAAACAGGAGACGGTGACGCAATATCGGCGTCACGATCTAGACACGGGCTCATCCGAGGTGCAGGTGGCGCTGCTGACGAAACGGATTCAGCAGTTGACCGAGCATTTGAACACCCACAAAAAGGATCACGCATCTCGGCGTGGACTCTTGAAAATGGTTGGAGCCCGCTCCAGCCTGTTGAGATACCTGACTAGGACCAATCGAGAACGGTATCAAAAAACCATCGAAAGCCTGGGTCTACGAAAGTAAACAGGATAGTAAACAGGAAAGTAAACAGTCAGTCCGCCGGGCCTGTTCGCCCTCTCTTCATAAGAGTGTTTCTGTTTGGCCTCTTGTCAACTCGTCCGAAAGCGAGTGCGCGGAGGGTTTTTTAACAGCGCAGCATCAGAAAGAAGTCGGAAAACAAGACGATCGAAGTGGTTCGATTTAGACTCAGTCGGATAACAAACGAAAGCAGGGTACACAACAAGATGGCGATTCACAGTGTAGAGACGGAGATTGGTGGCCGAACCCTCAAGATAGAAACAGGTAAGCTGGCAAAGCAGGCGGCGGGTGCCGTTGTGGTAACGTATGGAGAGACGGTCGTGCTATGCACGGTCGTCACCGGAACCCCTCGCGAGGGGATCGATTTCTTCCCGCTTCAGGTGGACTATCGCGAGAAGATGTATGCCGCCGGCAAGTTCCCCGGCGGTTTTTTTAAGCGCGAGGCCCGCCCCAGCGGTAAGGAAATCCTCACGATGCGGCTGACCGATCGGCCGATCCGGCCGCTCTTTCCCGATGGCTACAAGAACGAAGTTCAAATCCAGTGCATGGTTCTCTCTTCCGATCAGGAGAACGATCCGGACATCCTCTGCATGATCGGTGCCTCCGCCGCATTGACGGTCAGCCCGCTTCCCTTTCAGGGTCCGACGGCGTCTGTACGGGTCGGCCGGGTCGAGAAGCAACTCGTGATCAATCCGACCATGGAGCAGCGTGCCGCGAGCGATGTGGAGGTGGTCATCGCCTCTCATGCCGATGCCGTCAACATGATTGAAGCTTCGGCACTCGAAGTCACCGAGGACGTCATGGCCGATGCCATCGCCTTCGGTTTCGAGGAGAGCAAAAAAATCGTCGCGCTGATAGCAGATCTGGGGCAAAAGGTAGGGGTTGAAAAGATCGATCCGACGCCTCCGCGCGACGCATCGCTGCCGGGGAAGGTTCGCGAACTGTGCGAACGCTACGACCTCAATAGCGCTCGTTTTCAGGAATCCAAGGGAGATCGATACAGCGCGATCAAGGAAATCGAAAAGAAGATCACCGCCGAGCTTCTCCCCGAGGATGCGGAGGATTTACCCTATACACGTGTCGATGTCGCCGATGAGCTGGATAAGGCCCAGGAGCACCTGTTCCAGAACACCGTCATGCAGACCGATCGGCGATCGGACGGCCGGGCTCCGAAGGACATTCGCGAAATCACATCGGAGGTGGGCCTCATCCCGCGGACCCACGGCTCGGCCCTGTTCACGCGCGGCCAGACGCAAGGACTGATCGCGGTTACCCTCGGAACCAAACGCGACGAGCAGTTCATCGATGATCTCGTCGAGGAATACAACAAGAAATTCATCCTCCACTACAACTTTCCACCCTTCTGCACCGGCGAAGTCCGGCGGATCGGGGCGGTCAGCCGACGAGAAATCGGCCACGGAAATCTGGCCGAGCGCGCGTTGTTGGCCGTGCTCCCCTCGCCCGACAAGTTTCCCTACACCATTCGGCTGGTCAGCGAGATCCTGGAATCCAATGGGTCCAGTTCGATGGCGTCGGTCTGTGGCGGCACGCTCGCCTTGATGGACGCGGGCATTCCCATTCGGCATCCCGTCGCCGGAATCAGCATCGGCATGGTTCACGATGACGACGGCAATTACAAACTCATCACCGACATCCTTGGCGAGGAGGATCACTTCGGCGATATGGACTTCAAGGTGGCCGGTACACAGGTGGGGATCACCGCGATCCAGCTCGATCTCAAGGCCCGCAGCATCAGCCAACAGCAGATCGTCGAGGCCATGGCGCAGGCCAAGGATGCCCGGATGCACATTCTCAAGTGTATGCTCAGCACCCTGGATCGACCGCGAAAGTCAATCAGCGAATACGCTCCGCGATTGTTGACGATCAAGGTGAACCCCGAAAAGATCGGCAAGATCATCGGCCCCGGTGGCAAGGGCATCAAGGGCATCGAAGCCGACACCGGAGCCAAGCTCGATATCGACGACGACGGCACCGTCAGCATCTCCTGCCTCGATGCGGCAGGCGCACAGGCGGCCTATGACCGGGTCGAGCAGATCTCCGAGGGCGTCAAGGTCGGCCGTATTTACAAGGGCCGCGTCAGCGCCATCAAGGACTTCGGTGCCTTCATCGAGGTCAGCCCGGGGCTCGACGGATTGTGCCACATCAGCGAGTTGTCGGATGGATATGTTCAGAAAGTCGCCGACGTCTGCAAGGTTGGCGACGAAATGGACGTCAAGGTGATCCTTGTTGACGACACCGGTCGCATTAAGCTCTCGCGAAAGGTGGTTCTCCTCGAAGAGAAAAAGGGCGAATCCGGCGGCGATGGCGTTCCGGAGGAATCAGAGACGCAGTCGGTCTAATTTGCATCCATAATCTCCTGTGGCACGGGTTTCCAACCGGTGCATTCGGGTGCCATGCTTACACGTCCCGGCCTCATGGGACGGGTAAGCATGCCGAATCCTTGGGTTGCGGCGATTGCTTCGCTTTGGCAGCGGTTTCGTCGCACCGGATCGTCATGTTTCCTATCGCTGGAGAGCCTTTCCCGTGAGCCAGACGACAGGCCCGCGTCCACCAGACCTGCCGCCTTCCGCGGCCGATCCCCCGCCGACCCGAGCTGATCAGATGGTCGAACTCGCAGCGATCGCCGGAGGCCTGGCCCACGAAATACGCAATTCGCTCTCCACTTTGCGGATGAATCTTCAGCTCATCGAAGAAGACTGGGAATCGGTCGATTCGTCACAAACAGAGGATCGATCCGAATCGGGTGACATCGCCCGGCGCAGCCGAAACCGCATTCGCGGGCTGCTCAAGGAATCGGGCCGACTCGAGCGCATCCTGGAGGACTTTCTCCGGTTTGTCAGCAAGCGGGAGTTGAACACCGAGGCGTGTGATCTGAATGAACTCGTTGGCGAGTTGGCCGATTTCTATAAGCCCCAGGCCGATCATTACGACATCCTTTTGTCGATCGAGCAATCAGGCGAACCCCTGACCTGCGACGTCGACACGAGTCTTGTCAAACTGGCGCTGCTGAACCTGATGATCAACGCTCAGCAGGCGATGGCCGACGGGGGTCAGTTGACGATCCGGCTCTGCGCGGAAAGCGATCGGACCGCCCGAATCGACCTGATCGACACCGGGCCCGGCATCCCGCCGGAGGAGCTTTCACGGATATTCGAGGCCTATCACTCGACCAAGAAATGCGGCACCGGGCTGGGGCTGGCGACCACACGCCGGATTGTCCGGGAACACGGTGGGCGGGTTCATGTCCACTCGGAACTGCGCAAGGGAACGTGCTTTACGATTCTGCTTCCGAGGGTGGATTGAGGATTGAGCCGATTATGAGTGCCGGGTGCCATGCTTACACGGCCATGATCAGAGCCGCGACCGTAAGGGAGCGTCGGGCCTGGAAGAGTGGCGAATGATTCGTCATCACCGCCGCGATAGGATGCCAAGAGACGGGTGGAGTCGAACCGTGCTGCGAATGTTCACGCTGACCGCTCCCTTTCGGTCGCGGCTCTGGTAGGTGGCGGCTCTTATAGTCACAACATTTCACAATCATCTATTCTGCCGCGCCGTGCTGTCTCAGCAAGGCCGCTACTTCGTCGTGTCCGTCCTTGACGGCTTGGCCGAGCGGACTCATGCCCAGCATGTTGGTGATGTTGAGGTCGGCGCCACGGTCAATCAGGATTTCGACATTCGACTTCTTGTTGGTCGAAACCGCGTAGTGCAGGGGGGTTCGTCCGTCCTGACTGCGTGCGTTGATGTCGAGTCCCTTGTCGAGGAATAGTTTCACGAGTTCGGGGCGATCGGAAATGCTGGCCCAGTGGAGCACCCCGCGGCCGTCCGAGCCGATCGAGCGATAATCGGCCCCGTTGTCGAGCAGCAGCTTCACAACATCGACATGCCCGCGGGCCACGGCCTTGTGGATCGCCCCCCAGCCGCGGCGGTTCTTCGCATTGACCGAGGCGCCTTGGGTAATCAGAAAAGAGACGATTGCCTTGTGACCCCAGAGTGACGCGCCCTGGAGCGGCGTCGAGGCGGTATCACTCTGCGTCTTCACGTCCGCACCGTGCTCGACGAGTAATTGCGCAATGTCCAGATGACCGGACGACGCGGCGAACTGAAGGGCGGTCCATCCCTGCTTGGATCGGGTTTCGACGGCCGCGCCGGCCTCCAGCAGGAGCCGGGCGATTTCCGTGTGGCCCTTTTCAGACGCCAATGCCAACGGCGTCTTTTTTCGATCCATGATGGGCGTCTCGACCGTATCTCCCATCTGGTTGAGATCGCTCTTCCAGTGGATGTGCGATCGGATTTCGTTCACATTTCCGGAAGATGCCGCATCGATGATGGAGATCGTCGGCGGCCGCGGAGTCGGGGGCGGGCTCGGGTCTTTCGTCTGACCGCCACCTGTTGTTGAGTTATCAGATGCGGTGGCGCGATTTTTGTTGGCGCTGCTCGACGAATCCCCCTCGTTGTTACAACCAGCCGGTAGGGCGAATGCGATCATCAGCGCCAACAGAATCCTCGGCATTTCGTATCGTTTTAACCTGAGCATTGAGGTTATCTCTCTTTCGATCGGTTGGACTTTATCGTATCAGGCCAGCGTATCGTCGGGCCGGGCAACAGTGAGTGGATTGTATCATCTTTGATCCATTCCCCCCAACAGCGTCGAGCGAATTGACACGACTTCTTATTTTTCGGACCGCATCCGATGACACCAATCGGTTGCCGTACGTCCGCGAGCCAATTACGATGCCGCGAAAGAATGGTTGAATCCAACCCCTGCGAGGCCGCCCATGCCCGATACGCCCCTGTACCGAGATCCCGCACGCGAGACGTGGCGGCTGTTCCGCATCATGGCGGAATTTGTCGACGGCTTCGAGACGATGAGCGCTGTCGGTCAGGCCGTCTCGGTCTTCGGCTCGGCCCGTGCGACCCCCGACATGCCGCACTATCAGAACGCAGAAAAGCTCGGGGCCAGGCTGGTTGAGAATGGGTTCGGCGTTATCACCGGCGGCGGGCCCGGCATCATGGAGGCCGCCAACAAGGGGGCCTTCGAGGCCGGCGGCGTCTCCGTCGGGCTGAACATCTCCCTCCCTCACGAACAGGAGGGCAACGACTACCAAAACGTCAGCCTGAACTTTCACTACTTCTTCGCACGGAAGGTGATGTTCGTGAAATACTGTCTCGGGCTGATCTGCTTCCCCGGCGGCTTCGGGACGATGGACGAGTTCTTTGAAACCATGACGCTGATTCAAACGGGTAAAAGCCCGGCCTATCCGGTCGTTCTGTTCGACTCCAAGTTCTGGTCGCCGTTCGTGGCGTTCATGAAATCGACACTCCTGGAGGAATACGGAACGATTTCGCCTGAAGATTTGGATCGATTTCTGGTGACGGACGACATCGAGCAGGCGGTGGATCACATGCGGATGTGCGTGAACAGGTCGCTGACGGATCTTCGCCACCCCAGCGTCGAGGAAGAGATTACCCTGCCGCACGAGGTGCGTATTTCCGGCGAGGGCACCCGTTACGGCCGCCCGAGCAAGCGGCGCTCATAGGGGTGGTTTTTCGGGCATTCTGTGGCACCGGTTTCCAACCGGTGTGTGTGTCACTGCTTCAAGCAGTGCTTGTTCGACTCTATGACACAGGTTGTCTTTTCATATCCAAACCCTGTTATATACTCATGTCTCAGATGCAAAAGTCATTCCAGCTCGCCGCCAGCGATTCGACTCAGGCGTGTGGATATGCTCAAGGCACCGGGTCGATGCCGCCCCGGCTCCATGGATGGCAGCGCAGGATGCGTTTCAGCCCCAGCCAGCCGCCGCGCCACGGACCGTGCCGGGCGATCGACTCGGCTGTGTATTCGCTGCAACCGGGGTGAAAACGGCAGCTTCCCACCAGAAAGGGGCGCAGGGTGAACTGATAGGCTCGGATGCAGAACAGGAACAGGAATGTGACGATTGTCCTGACCATCAGACACGCCTCAGCGCAAGGCGATGGAATCGCCGGCCCTCGCGCTCGTACTTGATCTCGAAATTGGTCTTCATCTCCTCGCCGATCGTGCCATATGCTTCATCCTCAAACGGGATGGGATCGAACTCGGGTCGGTCGGCGATGACCGCCTTGATCTGATCGAAATAGTCCGCATGATCCGTCTGAATCGCCAGCCGGGCGCCGGGGGCAAGCACCCTCACGGCGGCGACCATGAACGCCGGCTGAAAGAGTCGCCGCTTGTGGTGTCGCTTCTTCGGCCATGGATCGGGGTGATAGATGTGCAATGCCGCAAGGCAACCGGTCGCCAGACGATGCATCACGAAGTGCCGCGCGTCGGTTCGCATGATCCGCACGTTCGTCAGTCCCCTGCGGGCCATGCGGTCAGCGGCATACTTGTAATACTTGTTGGCCCATTCGATGCCGACAAAGTTGCGATCAGGCCGTGACTGCGCACGTCTGAGAAGGAATCCTCCCTTGCCGCAGCCGATTTCCAGCTCGATCGGATGATCGTCCTCGAACAGGCCGCGCAAGTCGGTTGTCTCCCCAAGAGAGGCGGGCTCGACGACGATGGAATCGAAGGTAATCATCCACCCCATTATAACGCACGGCTGTACCGTGCAGAATGATTCGTGAGCAGGTCGAGGAACGAGACCAGCCGGGAGTCCTTCGTGAAGAGTTCGAAAAACGAAGGGTCGGCTTCCAGCCGACCGGTGTTTGCCACCGACTTCAGTCGGTGGTTCAAGGCATTTCGAGAACCATCAGCCGGCTTCAGCCGGGCTTTCGTGACACAAGACAGGCGAAAATCGGCCCGGAGATAGACTGTTCGCTCAGCTTTGATCGATTTCTGAGAAACGCGATTCTGATTGAGAATCGGCAGGGCGACGGGTCAACAACCACGCAGGTTCTTTCATACGAAGAACAAGAGCAGCCAGAAAAAACGCGGCGATGGCCGAGACGAGAGGGGCGAATACATCGACCGCGGCGTTGCCCGTGCGGCCGAGACCCTCGAACGCCCGGTCCGACACCCAGCCGTGAACGGCCCATGCGGAACCCGAGGCCGCCGCTGTGGCGACGGTCGTCTGGATGGCTGAAAGGGCGATGGCGGTTGCTCCCATCGAGCCGCCGAGCCGCCGCCGCAACAGCCAGATCGAAATGCCGATGTGCAGGAACGAGGTAATCGAGGTGCTGATGCCGAAGGCCTGCTCGCGAATCGACGGTTGCCAGAGCAACGACACATTGAGCACAATGTTCAGCCCGACCAGCCAGCAACTGATCTTCATCGGCGTGATCGTGTCCTTCAGGCTGTAGAACCCGCGCAGCAGAATATGCTGGCAACAGAACGCGGTCATGCCGAGGCCGTACCAGCGCAACACCCGCGCGGCCCGGAGGGTCTCCTCCGGTCCGAACCGGCCGTGCTCGAACAGCAATCGAACAATCGGTTCGCCGAGAATGATGAGCATGAGGCCAGACGGCAGGCCGACAAAGACGGCGAGCCGCAGGGATTGGGCGATCGCACCCCGAAGCCCGGTCATGTCCTTCCGCGTGGCGAAGAGGCTGAAGGTCGGCAGGGCGGCGGTCGCCAGCGAGATCGCCAGCACCCCGAGTGGAAACTGGTAGAGCCGCTGGGCGTTGTTAATGGCGGATAGGGCGCCCATCTCCAGCGGATAGGCGATATCGCTGCCGAACATCGAAAACGCCGCCGGATCGCCCGGCCCCCGGGTGAGCATCGTGCAGATCTGTGCGTCGAAGAAGACATTGAACAGCAACACGCCGTGACCGAGCAGGATGGGGATGAACAACCGGCGGATCATGCGAAGGTCGGGATCGTCGCGATCGAGCGACAGCCGAAAGCGGACGCCGTGCTTGCGCAGGACCGGCAGGATGATGAGCAGTTGCAACACGCCGGCGGCCACGACGGCGATGCCGACGCCGTAGACCTGCCGCTGGAGCGCCTCGCCGAAGAGCGGCCCGACAAGCGTCGCCCCGAGGATGATCATCACGTTGAGCACGATCGGCAGCAGGGCGGGCACGGTGAAGTGGTGCAGGCAGTTGAGGATGCTCGCGAAGAGGGCGACGAGGCAGACGCCCATCATGAAGGGAATCATGACCGCGGTGAGGCCGGCCTGAAGACTGCGCATCTCCCCGCCGTCGGTGAAAAACCCGATCGCCAGCGACCCGGCCTCGAGCAGGAGCATGATGATCGTCAGACCGAGGACCATCAGCCCGGCGACGCGGCCGAGCAGGGTCCACGCGACGGGCCGGCCCTTCTTGTCGAGCACGTCGGTGAAGACGGGCACGAAGACGGCGGAGAGCGCCCCCTCGCCGAACAGGCGGCGGAAGAGGTTCGGAATGAGGAAGCCGTAGTTGAAGGCGTCCTGCACCCAGTTCTGGCCGAAGATGTGGTTGATGGTGATGTCGCGGGCGAGGCCGGTCACGCGGGAGGCCAGCGTGCAGACTGCGATGAGTCGTGCCGAACCGATAAAACGCGCGGGCTGCCGTGCCATGGCTCGGCACTATAGCGGGGCATCCGGTGGCCAACAACGCGGGAACGTGTGCCACTGCT
>CAYXGR010000079.1:9305-10909 GCA_964464525.1 uncultured Planctomycetaceae bacterium | reverse complement strand
AGGATTCTCGTTGCCGACCCCATCGCCGAGCAGGGCCTGACTCGCCTGCGTGAGACCGACGATCTCGATATCGAGATTCGCACCGGTCTGACCACGACCGAACTCGCAGCCGCCGTCTGCGATTTCGACGGAATGATCATCCGCTCCGGCGTAAAGGTAACGACTGAAGTTCTTACCGCGCCCGGTCGCCTTCGCGTCATTGCCCGTGCGGGCGTCGGCGTCGACAACGTCGACCTCGATGCCGCGACCGCCGCGGGAATCCTGGTGATGAACACACCGGATGCGAACACACTCTCCACCGCCGAACACACGATCGCGATGATGCTGGCCCTCTTTCGCCGCATCCCCCAGGCCCACGCCCATGTCGCCGGCGGCAACTGGAACCGCAAGGCCTTCGTCGGGGACCAGGCCGCGGGCAAGGTGCTCGGCATCGTCGGTCTTGGCCGTGTCGGTCGCGCCGTCGCCGAGCGGGCATTGGGTCTTCAGATGAAGGTCCTGGCCCACGACCCCTTCCTCCGCACCGATTCGGCCCTCGAAGGTCGAGTCAACGTCGTACACGATCTCGACGCACTGCTTGCGCAGGTTGATTGCCTGACGCTCCATGCCGCGTTGACGGACGACACGCGAAACCTGATCAACGCCGATCGGCTGTCGAAATTTAAGAAGTCGGCAGTCTTGATCAACTGCGCCCGGGGTGGGCTGGTTGATGAGACCGCCCTCGCCGAAGCGCTGGAGGCGGAACGCATAGCCGGCGCGGCCCTGGACGTCTTTCCCAACGAGCCGCCCGCGGACAGCCCGCTGCTGGCCTGTAAAAACATCGTGCTCACACCCCACCTCGGCGCCTCCACGCGCGAAGCGCAGACCGCTGTTTCGACGGATGCCGTCGATGCCATGCTCGACTATCTGCTGGGCGGAACGATCCACAATGCCGTCAACGTCGCCGGTCTGCCCGCCGATCTGTCCGAGCGCGACCGAACCTATCTCGACCTGACCGCCCGAATGGCGGCGATTCTCTCAACCTGGTGCGCCGACGGCATCGACCGGGTGGAGGTCAGCACTGCCGGCGGCGAGCCCCTCGAGGCCCTCTGCCCGACGCTCACTCTGCAGGCACTCGTCGAAATGATGAACCCCCACATCGACAGTCGCCTGAATCTGGTCAATGCCCGGGCCTTCGCCGCCCAGCGCGGCATCGACCTCCAGCACACGTCCCAATCCGCCCGCGAGGACATCCCCGACGTGGTGCGCATCCGCGTCGAGCGCCGCGGCAAGACCCACGAAATCGAGGGTGCAGTCTTTCTCGACCGCCGCCCCCGTGTCCTGGCCATCGACGGCTATCGCATGGAGCTGGTTCCCGAGGGTGCCCTGATCCTGATCTTCAACGACGACCGCCCCGGTGTCATCGGCCTCGTCGGCACCGTCTTCGGCAACCACAAAGTGAACATCGCCGACATGGTTCTCTCACGCCGGGGCAACACGGCCCTCATGGTCCTCAAGCTCGACGCCGCCGTGGGCGACAAGATCCTCGAAACCCTACGCGCCACCGACGCCATCCTCTCCATGCGGACCGTGCGGCTGGACAGTCTCCCGCAGCGATCCTGAGCAAT
>CAYXGR010000079.1:0-9205 GCA_964464525.1 uncultured Planctomycetaceae bacterium | reverse complement strand
GGGTGGCATGCCCAAGCGAAGCGCGGGCATGGCGTTCGAACACACAAGTGTGCCACCGCTTCAAGCAGTACCATTCATGCAAAAGATCCCCAAACAATCGAATGACACCCAGTCAATCCGCAATCCAAACTCGCCCCTTTCCATCTCGCGCGTTACACTCCCCTCCATGACCGAAGCACGCAAAATACGGCTGACCAACTATGCCAGTTGCGCCGGGTGAGCGGGTAAACTCCCTGTGGAGTCGATGGTGCAGGTGCTGCGCCAATTGCCCGAAAACACCCACCCCGATCTACTCGTCGGCAGCGACCATCTCGACGACGCCGGCGTCTTCCGGATCGACGAAAAGACCGCGCTCGTTCAGACGCTCGACTTTTTTCCGCCGCTGGTCGATGATCCGTTCATCTTCGGACAGATCGCCGCCACCAATGCCCTGTCGGATGTCTATGCCATGGGCGGCGAACCCCTGACCGCGATGAACATCGTCGGCTTCCCCGACAAGGAACTCTCGACCGATGTGCTCGTCGAGATTCTCCGAGGCGGACACGACCGGGTAACCGCCGCCGGGGCCGTCATCGTCGGCGGCCACAGTGTCCGCGACACGGAGATCAAGTACGGTCTCTCCGTCACCGGCCGCATCGATCCCGGGCGGGTCTTCACCAACGCAGCCGCGAAACCGGGCGATCGACTGGTGCTGACGAAGCCCATCGGCAGCGGCACTCTCACTTCCGCCGCCAAGAATGGGACGATCCCCGAGGGTGATCTCGCCGAGGCGATTGACGTAATGACGTGTCTCAATCGCGGTGCCCGCGACGCCATGGTCGCCATCGGAGCCCATTCCGCCACCGACATCACCGGCTTCGGCCTCGTCGGCCACGCCTACGAGATGGCCGCTGGGAGCAATGTCACGCTGAACATCGACACGGCCGCCGTGCCCCTCATGGCCCGAGCCTTGGAACTGGCCCGCGAGGGCATCCTCACCCGCGCCCACAAGGGAACGCTTGCACATCTTGGAGACCAACTTTCCACGAATGATGTCGATCCCGTATTGGTCAACCTGTTGTGTGACGCCCAGACCTCCGGCGGCCTGCTGATCGCCGTCGCGGCCGACCGTGCCGACGCGCTCCTGAATGCCCTGCGGGCCAGCGAGACCCCCTGCGCCGCCATCATCGGCGAAGTCGTTTCTTCCGAACCCTCCGCCATCCGTCTGATCTGAGGACATTTTCTCTCCACTCCGCAATGAAGGATTACCATCCGCATGTTCAACAGACACATCCAACTGTCGATTTTTCCGATCCTGTTCCTGCCAATCTGGGGATGCGCAGCATCCAGCCGATCGTTCACCTTTGAATACGAAATCGAGATTCACGATCTGCCGGCGACGGCCCGATCGGTGGATATCTGGCTGCCGGTGCCCGAGGAATCGCCCTGCCAACATGTCCATGCATTCAAAACGACGTCCCCTGTCGAAGGGCATATCCTCCGTGAGAACGCCTACGGCGATCGCATCTGGCACGCCCGAATCCCCGTTGGCGATGCAAGCTCACTTCGCATCATCCAGCAGGTCGAGATCGTTCGGCGAGAATGCAGTGCCCGGCAGACGACGGCCGCCGATCACGAACTGGACGGTCCACAGCCGAATCGTTTCCTGGAACCCAACCACCTCGTTCCCGCCGCCCCAAGGTTCGCACGGATGGCCCGCGAGTTGACGGAAGGACGGACTCAGGCCACCGACCGCGCCCGTGCGCTCTATGATCATGTGCTACGATCCATGCGCTACGACAAGACGGGTACGGGCTGGGGGCGCGGCGATGCCGACTTTGCCTGCGATGTCGGCCGGGGAAACTGCACCGACTTCCACAGCCTGTTCATCGCCCTCTGCCGGGCGGCCGGCATCCCCGCGCGGTTTCGGATCGGCTTTCCCCTTCCCTCGGATCGCGGAAGCGGATCGGTGGGCGGCTATCATTGCTGGGCCGAGTTCTGGACGGATGAGGCGGGCTGGACACCGGTCGATATCTCCGAGGCCTGGAAACATCCCGATCTGCGAGACTATTTCTTTGGGAATATAGATGAAAACAGGATCGCCTATTCGATGGGCCGAGACCTCCGCCTGTCCCCGCCGCAGCAGGGACCGCCCATCAACTTTTTCATCTACCCCCACGTCGAGGTGGACGGCCAACCCTGGGACCGGGTAAATCGCCAATTCCGCTATAAAAACCTCTAAGAGTTCATCCTCACCCGTGTTACAGGATCGCAACCCGCGACACGCACCGGTTGGAAACCGGTGCCACAGGACAATCAGTCAGCACTCCAACGCCTCCCTCGCGTGATCTACCCGTGGCTATGCCGTTGTGTTGGAGGAGTGCGAATCTCCCGACCGATATAGCTCAAAGCCGGATATCCAGGAGAATGATCATGCAGAACCAATATGCCATCCACGAACACAGGGTTCCTGTCAGCGAAGCCGGAGCACCGGCACGGGCCGAGTTCATCGTCAAGACCTACCTGCACCTCTTCGGGGCGATCCTTCTGTTCGCCGCCATCGAGGGCGTCTTCTTCTCGACCGGCCTGGCCGATCGGCTGGCTGCCGCCATGCTCGGCACCTCCTGGCTGCTCGTGTTGGGCGGATTTGTGGTCGTCTCCTGGATCGCCAGCCGCGCCGCGCAAACGAGCCAGTCACTCGTGACTCAGTATGCCGCGCTGTTCGGCTTCGTTCTCGCCGAGGCGATCATCTTCGTTCCGCTCCTGTGGATTGCCGATCGGATGACGCTGGAGCGGGGCATCGCCGGCGGAATCATCACCAACGCCGCGATGGTGACGCTTGTCGGTTTTGGCGGCCTGACGCTCATCGCCTTCGGCACCCGTAAGGATTTCTCCTTCCTGCGCGGCATCATGATGTGGGGTGGGATGTCCGCCATGCTGCTGATCGGCGGCAGCCTGATCTTCGGCTTCAACCTCGGAACGTGGTTCAGCGTCGGGATGATCGCCCTCGCCGGTGCCGCCATTCTCTACGACACCTCCAACATCATCAAACGCTACCCGGAGGATCGGTATGTTGGCGCCGCGCTACAACTCTTCGCCTCGGTCGCCCTGATGTTCTGGTATGTGTTGAGGCTGTTCCTCGCCGCCCGCGACTGACGCATACGCAGGAAGAGCCACGGACTTCTAGTCCGTGCGGCCTGGCGAACACCGGCGAGTGGGATTGTAGATCCCCTGTCTACTGAGTATAGCTTCATCATGCCGCCCTGGGATTTCGTTGGCACGCCATCGGACTATTGCCGTATAATTGCGTGCGGTTCCGGGCGAGTGTAAAGGCGAACAGGAGGATTCATCGTATGAACAAGATCGGGATTGTGATCATCGGTTGCCTGGTTTTTCCCGTGTCGGTTCACTCAGCCGGCGTGCCTGTAAACCCCGCGAATCAATGGCCCCAATGGCGCGGTCCCGAAGCCAACGGCGTCGCGAGAAAGGCGCACCCGCCGACCGAATGGAGCGAAACCAAAAATGTTCGGTGGAAAGCGGATCTTCCCGGCCTGGGCCATGCCACACCGATTGTCTGGGGCAACAAGGTCATTATCCAGATGGCCGTCAAAACCGAGAAACAGGGTAATACCGATCAAGAACCTCAGGCTCGAAGCGATGCCAATGGTCGAAGCACCCTCGACGGCGCGATCCGATTCTCGGAGACCCTGGAAGCATCAACCCTGCAGCCGGACCGTCGTCGGCGCGGCCGTGGAAGAAGAGGCCGTGGCCGCTGGCGCCGGCCGGCACCAACCAAAAATCATGAATTCATCGTCATGGCGCTCGATCGAAAAAATGGGAAAGTCCTCTGGAAGAAAACGCTCACGGAAGAACTGCCCCATGAATCCCTGCACACCGACGCAACCCAGGCCTCCAACTCCCCTGTCACCGACGGTAAGCACCTCTACGCCTACTTCGGCTCCCGGGGTCTCTACTGTCTCGATATGGAGGGCAATCTCAAGTGGAAGAAAAACTTCGGCAACATGCGAACCCGAAACAACTTCGGCGAGGGCAGTTCACCCCTGTTGCATAAGAATACCATCGTAGTGAATTGGGATCATGAAGGGGACTCGTTCATTGTCGCCCTCGACAAGAAGACCGGCAAACAACGATGGAAAAAAGATCGCGACGAGCCCACCTCCTGGGCCACGCCGATCATCGTCGAGCAGGATGGCCAGGCTCAGGTCGTCACCGCGGCCTCCGGATTCGTCCACGCCTACGACCTGGAGACCGGAAAAATCGTCTGGCAGTGCTCCGGCCTCACCTCGAACGTCATCTCGTCACCCGTCTCCGATTTCGGAATGATTTTTGCCATGAGCGGCCATCGAGGATTCGCCCTGATGGCCATCCGTTATGCCGGTGCATCCGGAGACATTTCCGGCTCCGAGGCCGTCGCCTGGCGTCACGACGAGGGAACGCCCTATGTACCGTCTCCCCTGCTCTACGACGGTTTTCTCTACTTTCTAAAGCGCAACAACGCCCTGCTCACCTGTCTCGATGCGAAAACGGGTAAGGAACATTTCACACAACAAAGGCTTGAGGGTGTCGAAGGCATCTACGCATCGCCGGTCGGTGCGAACGGGCGGGTCTATATCACCGGGCGAAACGGAACAACACTTGTGATCAAAAAAAGCCCCAAGTTCGAGATTCTGGCAACAAACACACTTGATGACGAATTCGATGCCTCTGTCGCGATTGCCGATGAAGAACTCTATCTCCGAGGGCGTAAACACCTGTACTGCATCGCGAAGAAATGAACCGCCGGAGGGCTTGAATGACGCATCACAGACTCATCTTGATTCGAATTCCAGCCAAGGGGCGATGTGGATGGCACAGTACAATTCATGGACTGTTTCATGATCGCCGGCGTCTTCCAAACCGTGCGTAGGCCGCCACAGTCGACCGACAACACGACGAATGAAAACACTTCAATCCCTCCCGGTGATGATTGATAAACGGTCCATCGCCGGCCCGGCCGATCTTTCCCGCTGATCAGTCGATGTCGGGCCAGTTCCATTCCTTCAATTCTCGAAGCTCGGCTGAGCACGTCATGTTGAACTGGAGCGGTGTGACGCAGACATAGCCCTGGCCGACGGCATAGCGATCGGTGTCGGTCTCGTCGCCGATATTCTGGAAATCACCGCTGAGCCAGTAATATTCCCGGCCGTACGGATCGGCCCGTCTTTCGATCTGCTCCTCGTAGGGCTGTGTGGATTGAGCCATGACACGGACACCCCGCGGCCAACCGGGTTTGAGTTCGGGAATATTGATGTTGAAAACCTGGCCGGGCTTCGGACCGTTCTCGACAATTCGATCGATCAGCCGTCCGGCAATAACGGCGGCAGCCTCGAAGTCCATATCGCGATAAAGTTCGAACGAGACAGACACGGCTGGGCACCCCTGAATCGCCGCTTCGATCGCGACCGCCACGGTCCCCGAGTAGAGCACATGGATGCCGGTATTGAGTCCGGAGTTGATGCCGGAGACGACGAGGTCCGGCTTTTCGGGCAGCAGCGCGTTCAGCGCCAGCTTCACACAATCAGCGGGCGTACCCTCGACGCTGGTGCCTTGAAAATTGTCACCCACCCGGACAGATCGCCACAGCACGGGATGGCGGATGGTGATCGCATGGGATCCGCCCGACTGGACGCTATCAGGTGCCACAACGTCCACCTCCGCACGGCGGGCGAGTTCTCGATACATCGCCCGCAGCCCGGGGGCATAAATTCCGTCGTCATTGCTCAGCAGGATTCGCATGGTTCGGATTGTAGGGTAGGCGAGAGGGGCCTACAATTCATCCGTTGCCCCCTGATAGCAACCCATGGCTGAACTGTACTACTAACAGTGAGAATCTTCGCAGATCGCAAAGATTTCTCGGGTGCCATGCTTACACGCCCCGGCCTTATGGGGCGGGTAAGCATGCCGAATACCTTGGGCTGCGGCCTTTGGCCGCATGGGTGCCCCATCCTTTCTCAAAAGAAAGGGTGGGGAATAAGCTGATCTATATAGCCGCGCAATTCCGCGACAGCAAAGAGCCGAGGGCTTCACCCAAAGAGACGATACGAGCAATGTCGGGCGCACAATCGCAAACCCGCAAAGCGAATCGATACGACCCTATGCAAACGGAACATCGGAATTGGCGACCCTCTCCCACGATGGTCTCCGTCTGCGCGTGCATCGCGGTCATCCTGATCACCGGCCTGGTCTACAGTCCCATACTGACGGCCGGGTTTGTCGATTCCAGCGATCGCCATTATGTCGCGGCCGGCCGCTATTGGGCCGGCTACTATCAGCACCTCGATCGCTTCTGGGGCGAGAACTGGAAGGATATCGCGGGCCTGTTCACACGCGGATCGATTCACGCCCCCGAAGGCACAGGGGGCTACTTTCAGCCGCTCGTCATTCTCTCTTTCATGACCGACGCTCTGCTCACGAAGGATTGGAACGCGGCCAGCTTCCAGTTTCATCTGACCAATCTACTGCTGCATCTGATCAACGTGGCCCTGGTCTTCGCGCTCGTCCAACGCCTGTCCGGAAGAATACTTTGGTCCATCCTCCTGTCGCTGTTGTTTTCATTTCATCCAGTACAGGTGGAGACCGTTGCCTGGATCTCTCAGCGCATGACTCTGTTGGGTGCGATGTTTGCATTGCTCGCGCTCAATTGCTATGCACTGCATGTTCAATCCCCGCGTCGACGTTGGATGGTGGGGTTGATGTTGTGCTACGGGGGGGCGATCCTGTGCCGCTCCCTCTTCGTCGCCCTGCCGGTCGTACTCTTGTTGCTCGATGTCTGGCCATATCGGCGCATGGGATGGCGGCCCCTCACCGAGAAGATCCCGCTGTTCGCCCTGATGGTGTTCGGCGCGATCCTGCACATCGTCGTTCGATCGAATATTGTGCCGATTCAAGCGGGTGGAGCGGAGGGCGGCGGATTGATCCTGCATCAATTCGCCGCGCTGGTCGCGCGATTGTTCTGGCCGTTCGGCCTGTCGCCCTATCAGCCCGCAGCGACCACCGTCGGCGGACATGCACTGGGATGGGGGTTCGACCTCTGTGTGGTCCTGCTGATCTTTTCGGCCCTGGTCTGGTCGATCCTTCGAAACAAGCCACTGTTCACGGCCCTCGCCGGAGGGATGGTCCTGCTCCTGCCCGCCCTGCTGCAGGCGCCGCTCGTCGACCGGCTGCTGAGTGATCAATACCTCTATGCAGTGCTGATTGTTCCCCTGATCGCAGTCGCCGCCTGTCTCCGAGGTGACACGGTCATCACGCCGTCTCGACAACGCTGGCTGGCGATCGGCTTGGTCTCGATTCTGGCGGTATTCTCCGTGCATTCATTTGATCAATCCTTCAACTGGCGGAGCAGCCGCAATCTATTCGTGCGGACCAAAAACATGTATCCCGATTGGGCCTTCGGCTACATCGGCATGGTGGAGTCCTACATTCAAGAACGTGATCTCGACTCGGCCCTCCGCGCCGCGGAACAGGCGGCTCAAGTCGAACCCGGGAATCCCTCCACGCAGTACTATCTCGGTACGGTCCTCCTGCTCCATCGCGACGGTCGCAGTGCCGAGGCGATCGAGCCGTTGCGAAAGGCCCTGGCGTCCGATCCCGATTGGATCGAATGCCTCCAGAATCTCGGCGTCGCACTCGCCCGCAACTCTCGCACCCCTGAGGCGATTGAGTTTCTCGAACGCGCCCGAGATCTCGATCCGCACTCGGCGGGCATCCGCGTGGGGCTGGGCAATGCCTACCTGAAGGTGCATCGTTTCGCCTCGGCTCGGGGGGAGTTTCAGGAGGCCCTGCGCCAGCGAAACAACTCCGCCGCCCATCTCGGCCTGGCCATCGCCTGGGCCGCCAACGAAAAGCCGGACTATGCCCGACGACACCTCGCCGCCGCCATCGCCAAGGATCCGACATTCGCCGAGCGGGCCGGTCGATCCTCGGAACTTCGCCGTTATCGCGACATGCCCGGTTTTGACACGATGCTCAAGATTCCCGACGATGCTGCGGAAAGGGACACGGCGCCGGTCAACGAATCACCCGCGGCCCGACAGGCACACGGTTCCTGAGTGTATATCCGAAACGCCTGTATCACTATTTGTAAGAATCTTCACTGATCACGAAAAATCATGTCGGGTGCCATGCCGAGTGCCATGTCGGGTGCCATGCTTACACGACCCGGCCTTTGGGGTCGGGTAAGCATGCCGATCACCAAGATGGTGGCCTTCGCCCGCGCGTCACTGGTTTCCAACCGGTGCGAACTACTGTGACGAGCCACGGACTTCCAGTCCGTGCGGCCTTCATCCCACCCAGTGCTTCTCCATCTCGCTGAACTCTTCTCCCAGTGTGCCACTGCTTCAAGCAGTGCCGACGACCGTTGGGTGGCGCTGCCAAAGGGGGTGGCACTGTCAAGGCACGATCCCTTTTGGATCGTGCCTTGGCAGTGGCGAGCCAGCTCAACTCAACCGCCAAACTCATCCACCCTGTAATGGATCACACACAACGCGATGATCAACCCCCGCCTGTCGTGTCATGGACCCGAGCGAATGCGGCGCTTCGCCGCGTAGTGCCGCCCTGGGAAACCCCGATTATCATGCACCCAGCCCTGAAAGGGCGATACAACCGGCGGTTCACCATCACCAACGACCAAGAAAATCACCACCGATTGCATCCATCAATTGAGCAGCGTCGGAGCACGACCCATGTTTTCAAGTTCACAGAATGCACCCAATCGCCCGAAGCCCGATACGACCGCGCCGGACGAATCGACTCAGGTTTTGTTTCTCGCCGCGATCATCGGGGTGATCATTCTGACTGTTGCGGCTTATTATCCATCACTCACGCATAAATTCGTCACGCTGGATGACTACGAGTATGTCATCGATAACACGCTTGTTCGCAATCCAAGTTGGAGCAGCGCCTGGAATTTCATCACCGAAGTCACCCATCCCTCCACCGTCTCAGGCTATTATCAACCGATGACCATGCTGTCCCTGATGCTCGACGCCGCCATCGCCGGCGGCAACGGTCTCGACTCGTTTGTCTATCACGCCACGAACATCGTTCTACACGTCGGTAACGCAGTTCTGATCCTCGTGATCCTGCGAGGGATCTTCGGGGGATTATCGATTCCTCTCATCGGCGCGTTGTTCTTTGCCGTTCATCCCGCACAGGTCGAATCGGTCGC
>CAYXGR010000078.1:8159-11040 GCA_964464525.1 uncultured Planctomycetaceae bacterium | reverse complement strand
CCATCATCCCCCGGTCCGCCCTTGACGCATTGCGATCGCGAATCTAGCCTAATAAGAGATGAAACATGTGTCGGGCTCCCGAATCGTGAACCGGTTCGCGCGAGCCCGATTGACTTTCAGGAGAGCCCCGTTGGGTGGCAAGATCAAGCGTTTGCACATGACGGATATCGAACATTCTCATCACCGCGCATACCCTGCAGAGCCAAGGCGCCGGATGAACAGGTTGAATCTCATCGCACAGCGCAGACCCTGGAAACGATGTCACGCGCAACGCGCAGTCACGCGGCTGGAGGTTCTGGTCGGGCTTTTCGTGGTTTGCCTGGCCGGATGGTTTATCATTCCCGCGATGATGCAGAATCGAACCCGCGTTTCTCGTGAAGTGTGCGTGTCACATCTCAACGCAATCGGGCAGGTGCTAGGAGCGTATCTTCAGGATAACGGTGACCGATGGCCCTATGTGGCAAAACTGCGGTCGTTTAAGTTGCACAATCCACCGTGGCCGACGCTTCCCGAGGTGCTCGAACCGTATGTCGCGAAAACCAAGCGGAATGCGGGTGATTCCGACGCGAATTCCTCGTTATTCCACTGCCCCTCGGATGCGAGAACCCTGCCGGCGGACGATCCGCTGGCAAAGTCATTTCCGCTCCGTACGACCTATTTCGAGACCGAGGGGATGAGCTATGGGTGGTATTGGAGCGATTCGCGGGCGGGGAAAAAGATCGGCCGAGACTCGCTATCCAGCGCGGAGGGATTCGGCATGGGCCGCGCGGACCAACCCTTGTTGACGGACTTCGAGCCCTTCCACAAGGGAGACGATCGCGGGGCCTTGAACACCCTGTTCGCCGATATGAAGGCGAGGTCGAACAGAGGGAAGACGAGAGAATTGCGCATGGCGAATGGCGAATAGCGATTCAGGTAATGTATGCCCTCGCGATTCGTGATTGCCCCTCATGGAGTATTTCGTTTATGACGACTGAAGACGTGAAACATGCAGTCAGGCGGCATCGATCCGCGGCGTTGATCGGAGCCGTGGTCGGGCTTGTCGTGCTGGTGGGCTGGATCGGGTACGTCTGGGCGATGACGCCTGCGAAGCCCGCGATCCGGACGGCCGATGCCGAGGTGGTTCTGGCCTACATCGCCAGCCCGCGCGGCCTGGCGAATCTGTCGCGCATCGAGCAGCGACAATACCTGGACCAGTGGCAGACGCACATTTCCCAACCGGAAAACAAGGACGCGTTTGTCAATTGTCTGAAAAGCCTGGATGACAATGACCGGAAGCGCTTCGTGGACACGATCTTCAAGCACCTCAAGCGGGCCTATCTGGACGATGCGTCCTATTTTCTTCAGTTGCAGACGGCTGAAGAGAAGAGCACGTTTCTTCGCAAGAAGGTGAGCGAGATGAGCGGCAAGGCGGTACTGATCCGGGAGGTGGGAAACATCCTCAAGAGCGACTTCCCCGGGCCGGACAAGTTTCAGGAATGGCTCCTCGAACGGACGACTCCGAAGGAACAGGCATTGGGAGAGCCATACACGGAGGCCCTGAAGCGCGTCGCCACGCAATTGAAAAAGGAAGCACGCACGGGAAAGTAATGGCGAAAGTCAAAACGTATCAGATTTCGATGAGGGTTCGTGCGTTGAGGAACACGAGCCAGTTGCGGCGTGGAGGGCGATGCCAGGCGGCCTTGACCGCCGCCGCGTAGATTTGGAGTTGGCCCCGGTATTCAGCAGCCCGTGTCCGCAGCGTCTCGCCTTCAACCCGGTCGGTCTTGTAGTCCAGCACCTCCCATCCCTCCCCCGCATCGAACAGCAGGTCGATTATCCCGCGGACGAGCATCACGTCGTCCTCGCTGCTCGTTAATATTCCATCCTCCCCTTCCTCAGCCCTCGGATCGTATCTCGCGGGATCGACTCCCAGGGTAAAGGGCCACTCCCTCAGCAGTTTGGTCGATTTTGACTGAATTTTGGTACCCAGTGGGGTGCCGAAGAACCAGGCGACGGCGTCGAGATCGATGACCGCGGCCTCGCTGTCCGCCAGCGCGCCAAGAGCGACGTGATCGGCGAGTTGTGCCTTTAAGTCCTGCCGATCGCACGGACGCGTCGGATCGACGCGCTGTAGAAACTCGTGGGTCCAGGTGCCCACACGCGTCGCTGCGGGCGCGGCGGGGGTTGACATGAAGTCGGGCGACTTGAAACTCCGTTGATAAATGACCGGCGGCGACGCGCGGCCCTCCGTGGCCACCCACATCGCCGCCGGATCGGTCTCATCCTCCATCGCATTCCATCGTCGCTTGAGCACGCTGGCCGCGGCGACCGCGGGCACGCGAGACAAGGCCTTCGCCTTGTAGGGCGTAGTCAACCGGCGCGCCACCCGGCTGACGATCGGCGACGATTCGAGCGTCGTCGGCGGACCGTTCAGCGCCGCCATGCGCGCCAGCCGATCGAGCTTGTCGCCGGCCGCCGGCACCGGGGCGGGGGTCGTGCTCCAGTCGCTCATCTCGCCGGCGGTATAATTCCGAATCGAAAAGAGCGTGTCGGGCGCCGCACCGTCGCCATCCATCCAGGTGACGTGTTTCGTCGGCTGGGCGGCGATTGCGCCGGTGATCCAGTCCAGCATACCCGATGCGCCGCGACGATCCAGTAGCGGGAGGGGGTTTGATTTCGGATCGGGGATCTGGGGTCGGGGATTGGGAGTTGGGGATTGGGGGTTGGGCACCGGCAAGCGGAGCTTGCCGGTGGCACCCGGCTCATTCTCCTGCACGCCATGCCCGCGCCTTTGGCTTGGGCATGCCACCCGGTCATGTTTACCCGTCCCGATACTGCCGGGACGTGTAAGCATGGCACCCGATACCTCCAGTGATTTGCCCGTACCTACGAGGATCAG
>CAYXGR010000078.1:0-8059 GCA_964464525.1 uncultured Planctomycetaceae bacterium | reverse complement strand
GTGTAAGCATGGCACCCGATACCTCCAGTGATTTGCCCGTACCTACGAGGATCAGTTTGTCCTCTGCCCGGGTCAGGGCGACGTAGAGGACGCGGAGTTCCTCGGCCAGACTTTCGGATTTGACCGACTGCGAGACGAGGCGGTGCGGGAGAGTGGGGTATTGCAGGCGGCGATCGGTGTCGACCGCCTCGAGGGCGATGCCGCACTCACGGTCGTAGAGGATCGATCCCTGCGCGTCTTTCAGGTTGAACCGCTTGCCCAGTTCCCCAACGATGACAATGGGGAACTGGAGGCCCTTGCTTCGGTGGATGGACATGATGCGGACCACATCTCCAGCCGGTGCGGCGACGCTGCCGGTGTCGAGGTCGTTGCCCGATATGCGGATGCCGTCGAGATAGTGCAGGAAGCGTGTGAGGCCCTGCCGCTGAAATTCTCCGAAGCGTCGGGCGCATTCGTGGAGTTGGAGCAGGTTGGCGCGTCGCTGGTCGCCCTCGGAGAGACCGCCGACACAGGCCAGGTAGCCGCTTTCCTCGTAGATTTCCCAGAGGACGTCGGCGACGGGGCGGCACCCCATGCGGCGGCGCCAGTCCCGGATTTGCATCAGGATTTTGCCGAGTCGCGCCTTGAGTTTCGCGTCGGTTCCCTGCTCGGCATAGCGACGGACGGCGGCGTGAAAGGGCAGATGCGACGATGATCCGCCGGCTGCTGTACGGATTTCGACCAGTTCCGAATCGCTCAGCGGCGGGCCGATGAGTGGCGAGCGCAACACCGCCGCGAGGGGAATGTCCTGCTGTTCGTTGTCGAACAGATTCAGAAGCGAGAGGATGTCCATGACTTCAATCGCTTCAAAAAGGCCGCCGGAAACCTCGGCGAAGACGGGGACGCCCTGCTTGAGCAGGGTTCGGACGATCAGGTGGCAGTGGGTCTTCATGGCCCGAAGGAGGATCACGATGTCGCCGTAGTCGTGGCCAGACATCTTCAATGCCCGAATCCGCTCCGCGATGACATAGGCCTCGCGCTCGATCCCCTCCCAGTCGAAGGCGTCGGACGGATCGCCATCATCCTCATCGTGAACGTTTCCACCCCTGAGCGATTCGAGTACGTGCAGATCGATCGCCGGACCGGGCAGGGGAAGATCGGTCGTGCGGCCGCATTTGAGCCGGGCGTCTTTGTCGTAGGCGATGCCGCCGAGGTCCGGGGCCATCAGCTTCTCGAAGATTGCGTTGACGGCGTCGATGATGTTGGACCGGCTCCGGAAATTATCCGCCAAGGGAATGACGTGTTGGGGCGCAGACTCATCGCATTGCCGGTCCACTTCCAGAAATGCTTTTTGCCGCTTGATAAACAGCCGCGGCTCCGCGAGACGGAAGCGGTAGATGCTCTGCTTGACGTCGCCGACGACGAAGAGGTTGTCGGCCCGCGACGGGTCGGGCTCGCGGCTGACGAGTCGGAGGAGTTCGGCCTGCAAACGATTGACATCCTGAAACTCATCTACAAGCACATGCTGAAACTCGTCGCGAAGGCGGTCGGCGACACCGTTGTCGGCATCGCGAAGGAGGTTGAGCGTCATGCGCTCGAGGTCGGAGAAATCGAGGACGCCGAGATCGGCCTTCGCGGCGCGAAAGCGTTTTCGGAGCGCCCCCAACAACCGGCAGATCGTCCGCACGTGCGGAGCAGTTCGGGCGATACCCTCGGCCCAGTCGGCGTTGGAGAACAGGCCGAAGGCATCACGAAGATTGTTCTGGAATAGTTTTTCACGGATATGCTTGACACAATCCCTTGCCGTCTCAAATTCATGAACGGCCTCGGGGCCGAGTTTCTCAATTGCCTTGCCACCTCGGGGCCGGGTCGGCAGATCATAAGCATTGATGTCCTCCCGGCAGAGGCGTTCAAGTGTCTCGGGGTTGTTCTCTTTCTCGATCCGTGAGAGCCAGCCTTCGAGATGATCGCGGTAGTCCGTCAGGCAGAGGGCGAACCCCGAGACGATGTCGGACAGTGTTGCCAGTTCCAACAGTTGATGATCGAGGGTTCCGAGTTGTTCTCGCAATTCGCCGATCAGGGCGCCGCGAAGCGTGGAGAACCAGTCGTCCGACAGGCGATCGGGGGCGGCAGGCTCGAAACCCGCCAGCGTGTCGCGAAGCCACTGATCCGGATCCACGACGGATTCCAGAAAGGCCTCCATTTCCAACAATTGATCCAGCAATCCCTTTTCATAGTGACCGCCATAGGCATCGAGCAGGCTGAGGAAGGCTTCGCCCGACTCGTCTTCCCGGCGTGCCCAGTCGTCGAAGAGTCTCCGGGCGGTCCGCTCTCGGAGCAATCGGGCCTCGTGGGTATCCATGAGGGGGGATTGGGGTTCGAGATCGGCGGCGGCGAAATGTCGATTGAGCACGTGCCGGCAGAAGGAATGGATCGTTGAGATGTGCGCCGAATCGAGCAGCAGGAGTTGATGTCGAAGCCGGGCGTGTCCGGATGAACCAGCAAATCGTTTTCGGAGGGCCTCGCCGATGCGGGCGCGCATCTCGGCCGCCGCCGCATCTGTAAACGTGACGACGAGGAGCTGGTCGATGTTGCAGGCGGGTTGCGCGTCCATGACCAGATGGACGCATCGCTCGGCAAGGACAGCGGTCTTGCCACTGCCGGCGCCGGCGGACACGAGCAGGCTATGGCCGGTGGTGGTGATGGCCTGCTCTTGCGGTTGGGTCCATTTGAAATCAGCCATCGCCAGCCTCCGGCTTAACCATCAGGGCGTCGATCACCTGTGTGCGATTCATCGGGGCAAGCCTGCGGGCCTGACCCGAGACGTATTCGAACCGGCAGACCGAGCGGTAGGGACAGAAGGTGCAGGCGGTCTCCTTTCCGATACGGTATGGACGCACCTGGATGTCGCCGCCGATCCAGTCGCCAGCCAGTTCGGCCATTTTTTGACGCACGTGTTCAAGTAACGCCGGGAGGGCGTCCGAACCGACGGCGTCGGAATTGTTGAAGTTGCTGATCCCGCCGTCTTTCTTTCGGGTGACACTAAAAATCTCGCTCGGGCCGCGGACCAAGGCAGGATCGAGGGTGTCGATCCAATCGTAATCGACGATCCCCCGAGGCATAAAGTCTTTGAACGGGCGAAATTTTTCATCTTCAGCCTCGGCGGGGTGTTTCACCTTTTTGAAACCGGCGATGAGCGGGAGATAGAATGCGCCGGCGGGGATGATCTTTGTCTCGCCGGCTCCGCTGCCGCGATCGCGGATCACGAGGAGGTAGGCCAGCAACTGAAGGGAGAGACCGTGATAGACCCTGTCGAGACGGAGCTTTTCATTCTTTTTGCGCTTGTAGTCCAAGACGACAGCGAGGGTCTGATCGCCCGACGGTAAGAGATCCACGCGATCGATCTTTCCACGTATGAAGACGGTCGTTTCGTTAGAAGACGCCAATTCGATCGCTGGCAACTCGTCGTTTCGGCCATTTCCGAATCGTTTTTCTACCATGATCGGTTCGAGAGGCGATTGGCCGAGCGTCGCCCGCTGGCCTTCGACGGCAAGGAGTAATTCACGCCCGCCGCGCCGGAACACCTTCTTTCCTTCTCCTGCGTCGAGGTTGAGCTGTTCGGTGTAGCGCGGGATGACCTGTTCGCACAGCGCCGCTAGACGTTTGTGAATCTGATCAGGTTCCAGCTCCGAGAGTCGCATACCGGTCGCCACCATCTCGTTGACGAATCGCTCCAGCACCTCGTGATAGAGGCTGCCCATGTGCAGAGGAGAAATTTCGTGTTTCGGCCGTTCGGACAGGTCGAGACCGTATTGGGCATAATGGCGGAATGGGCATTGAGCGAAGGATTCGAGTCGCGAGACGCTGGCTCGGTGGGGCTCGGGCCAGAGGGCCGCTGCCGCCGTTTTTGACAGGGCGGCCTCCGGAGATTGGACACTGGCTGACAGGGTATGGGACACAGTGGCCCGGACTTTGTCATGATTCACCGTGCGCGACCAGTTGTAGAGCGCCCGCCAGGGCGCGGCCTTCTCATCGTCGATTCGATCCATGGCCCAGTCGCGCAGGTTCGACGCGAGAGCGGCGCCGAGATCGGTGGGGCTGCTGATGGAATCCGGCCCGCAAGTCGCAGCGGTCTCGACGGAGACGCCGGGCAAGGCCGCCCGCAGCGACGGCCAGTAGGGTGACGGGCTCAGCTTATGGCCATCGGCGTCGCTCTCGGGCAGGCTGATCCAGAGGCATTCGCTCGACCGCGTCACGGCAACATAGGCCAGGAGACGCTCGTCGAAAAGCTGTTCCTTTCGCGTGCGGCCGAGACGGGCGTTTTGTTTTTCGAGGAAGGCTCGCTCGGAATCGCCGAAGATCGTGTCTTCCGATGGACGGGCGGGGAATTGTCCGTCGGCGAAGCCAAGTAGAAACACGGCGCGGACCGGCGGGTTGCGGCTTCGCTCGATGGTGCCGACGAGCACCTGATCCAGCGTCGCGGGGACGAGGCCGAGGGTGAACTCCGACAGACCCGATTCGAGCACCTCGCGAAACTGACCGGGCGTCATGGGTTCTTCGCCAAGAGCGGCGACCATCTCGTCGAGGAGACCGACGAAATCCTCCCAGACCCGGGTGTGTTCGGCGGCTTCGTCGAGATCTCCCCGAGTTTCGGCGGCTTCGGACCAGCGCGTCAGCGTGTCGGCGGTTCCGAGCCGCTCCAGTACGGCGACCAGTCGCTCGGACCACTGGCGGCAAGTTTGACCGTCATCGCGTTCACCCGTGGGCCACCAGTCGCCGAGACGATCCCGCAGCTCACAGCGGGCGGTTTCGACCGCGACGAGTGCCTGGTTCAGTGCATCATCATCCGATCTCGGCTCACGACCGGGGACGACGGGCCGCGTCCACGGCGACTCCCAGCCTGCGGGACGTGAGAGACCGTAGGCGATGCAGTAGTTTTCGATGGCGTCGGCATCCTCGTCGGGCAGACCGCTCAGGCCGCTCTTGAGGAGTTGAATGATCGACGATTCGAACCGACCGGGGCCGGTGAGGCCGACGAGGGCACGGACGGCACGGACCAATGGGTGATGGAACGTGGGGCGGCGGCGATCGATAAAGAAGGGGATGTTGCGGGCCTTGAGACCGGCGGAGATGAGATCGTGGTAGGGCGCCAGATCACGGACGATGATAGCGATGTCGCGTGTGCGGAGGGGATCGTCGGGGCGTGTCAGGAGGTCGACGATCGCGGTGATCGCGGTGGAGACTTCGGCACGTTGGTCGCGCGCTTTGACGAGGCGGACGGGGGATAGGGCCACTTCCTCATAAGGTGATCGAAGAGAGACAATATCTACAGAGCCGCGACCGTGAGGGAGCGGTTTTCGTGGTTGAACGGGGACCACTTCCTTACGGGCGCGGCTCTGATTGGAGTCTTCGGAATCATCGCCCACGCGCGGGGGGACGGTGAACAGATCGCGTTCGAGTCGCGCGAGGATCGGTGCGTCGGTAAAACGCGCCCCATCGCGTCCGGCGAGGAAGATCGGCGGCTCGATGGAGACGTTGATCTCGATCAAGGTATCCCGCAGGTCATGCCAGGTGCGTTCGGTTCGCGCGAAGAGAGACAGGATGTCGGGCGGCGCTTCGGGGTCACGGGTTTGGATTCGATCGGGATCCATCAACAGGGCGATGTCAATATGGGAAGCAACGCGGGCGAGGTCGGCGATCATGCGCACCTGTTGGCGCGTGAGACCGGCGAAGCCGTCGATCCAGATCCTGCAACCCTTGAGCCACGAGGCCGCGCCGAGCCGGGAGCGGGCGAGATCGAGCACCGCCTCGGGATCGATTCGAGCGTCGCCGAGATAGTCGAGGTAGGCGCGATAGAGCAGGACCATGTCGTGCAGTCGCGACGCGGCGAGGTCGTCCACCTCATCCGCGGCCTTCGCACAGGCCTCCAGTTGTTCGACGCCGATCGCCTCCTGAAAGAGTTCGACCATTCCGGCGGCGACCTCGGCAATGAAGCCGCTCCGACCGGCGACGGCGCCGAACTCGCGAAGGTCAGTCGCGTGTTGACCAATCAGGTAGCGGAGGGCCATACGGCGGCCGTTGGGCGACAGTGGGAGCGGGGCGGGGCCGGTCGATTCGTTGAAGATGCGGCTGGCCAGCCTGCGAAAACTGAGCACCTCGCATCGGCCAAGAATGCGCGATTCGGACGCGGCGACGAGGCTTCGCTCCATCTGGAGGGTAGCCTGTTCGGGGACGAGGTAAATGAGTCGAGGGCCGTCAGTCAGGTCGCGCCGAAGTTCACCGAGGATTTGCGATTGGCACCCGTGAGTTTTGCCGCTGCCCGCCCGGCCTGTAACGAGACGCACGCCCACGGTTTATGCCTCCGAACGCAAAAGGCCGACAATCGTATGAAGGGAGGGCAGACAGACCGCGCGGGGTGCTTTCGACGGCATCGACGCACGTGATTCAAGGTTCATCTTACCCTCACAATGCCCGGTCAGCATGTTAGAATGGGCCAGGAGACGCGTCAAGGAAGGAACGGCTTTGCCCCACGACATCGCGACAACCTCGTCCACCTGGCCGGAATGGCTGCTGTACTTCGGCCAGTTCAAGTCTTACTTCGCCTTGTTCGCCGCCGCCGCGCTGGCCACCTCTATTGCAACGCCGATCTATATAGTGCTCGCCCGTCGGATGGGCTGGGTGGACCAACCCTTCGGCCGACGAAATCATGAACGAGCGACGGCGACAATGGGCGGACTGGTTATTTTTTCGGCAGTCTTCGTCGGGGCGCTGATCGCCATCCAACTCGACAACAACGTCGGCGAGCGGCTTCGGGAGAAGAGCACCTACATCTACGGCCTCCTCGCGTGCACGCTCTGTATGATTCTGCTTGGGATTATCGACGATCGGCACGCGATCCGGCCGCGGGTGAAGCTGATGGTCCAGACCGTCGTGGCGGCGGCGGCGATCGGGTGGGGCTTTCGCGCCGAGGCGCTCACGCTGCCATGGTTCGAATCGGTTCCGCTACACCCGGTCGTGGGTATCGCGATCTCGCTGCTCTGGATCGTCGGCATCACCAATGCGGTCAACCTGACCGACGGGCTCGATGGGCTGGCCACCGGGATCTGCCTGCTGGCGGCGGGCGTGAATACGATTGTCGCCATCTGGCTCGAAAATCACTACATGGCGGCCATGATGGTGTTGCTCGCCGGGGCGCTGCTGGGTTTCCTGCGATACAACTTTCACCCGGCCCGCGTCTTTCTCGGGGATACCGGTTCACTGGCGCTGGGGATGTACCTCGCGCTGGCCTCGCTGCACTCCGCCCAGAAATCGCATACGGCCGTCATGATTCTCGTCCCGCTCTTTGCGCTCGGCTATCCGATCTTCGACACGTTGCTGGCCATAGCCCGGCGGATGCTGCGCGGGCAGCCGCTGTTCGCCTCCGATCGCGATCATATTCATCATCGGCTGATCGACCGGGGGCGGACGCCGACGCGGGCGGCAATTCAGATTTATATCGCGAGTATTCTGGTTTGCGGTGTGCTCATCGCGGCGGCGACGGCGAACCATTTCGTGCTCGGTTTGGGAATCACGGGCGTCGCGGTGATGGCCCTGTTCAGCGCGCGGGTGCTCGGCTATCTGGAATGGGGTGGATGGGCGGCGCGCTGGTCGGGTCGGGCAGAGACGAAGATCCTGCACGCTGCGGCGGAACTGTCCCGGCTGAAGATGCGGCGGTCGAATGATCCGGACGAACTGATCCACGCAATCGGCATTGCCGCCGCCGAGATGGGATGCCGCCGGATCGTGCTTGTCCGTGGCGAAGAGACGTTCGAGTGGGACGATCCGACTCATGGGGAGCCTGACGACCGTGCAGATGCCGACGCCACAGTTGAACTCGCCCTGGATAATCAGACGCTGATCCGATTTACCCTGGCCGAATCCGGGACACTCGACGAAGAACGATCGCACCTGCTGGAAGAACTCGCACGGGAACTCGGCGACCGACTGGCTTAGAGTGCACCCCATAATTCCTGTGGCACCGGTAGCCCTGTGGCACCGGTAGTCCTGTGGCACCGGTAGTCCTGTGGCACCGGTTTCCAAC
>CAYXGR010000077.1:7921-11075 GCA_964464525.1 uncultured Planctomycetaceae bacterium | reverse complement strand
TCGAGTCTTGAAAGCCCGGCTTGAAGCCGGCTGAGGCGTCATTGTGAATGGCGTCCACCACCGACTGAAGCCGGTGGCAAACAAAAAAACTGTCCGGCTGAAGCCGGCATGGAATACGCCGGTTGTGTTATGGATTCGGACTCAGGGGTCCATGACATTCTTCGCGGGTTCTATTGGGAGCCCCGGTGTGTCGGCTAATTTCCCAACCTTTCTTTTGAGAAAGGATGGGGCACCCGTACGCGTTGGTATGATGGAGGCCGCACGGGCATTCAGACTCCCTATTCGGACATCTTCATCCCGTGGCTCTTCAATGTTGAAAGATCGCGTACGCTGTAATAAATAGGACTACTCGTATATCACCATGATCGATCCTTCCGACAAATCCGGCCCGACACACCTGCTATCGCTCAGGCCCGAGGCGCTGTCCGCGGCATTGGACCGTCTGGGCGAGCGTACTTTTCGCGCCAAGCAGATTCTGCAATGGATCTACGATCATGGAGCACAGTCGTTTGATGCCATGTCCAATCTGCCCAAGCCGCTGCGCGACGTTTTGGGCGAGCGCTACCCCATTTTCGTGTCGCGCATCACCCATCGGCAGGTTTCCAGCGATGGCACGGTCAAGCTGCTGCTTACATGGCCGGACGGCGCCGCGAGTGAATGCGTGATGATTCCCACCGATCGGCAGAAGACGGCCTGCGTCAGTTCGCAGGTCGGTTGCCCGGTGGGTTGCCGGTTTTGCGCGAGCGGGCTCGACGGCCTTCAGCGGAACTTGACGTGCGGCGAAATCGTCGAGCAGGCACTGAGAATCTCAGCCGAGGCCTCGCTGGCCGGTGGCCGATTGTCAAACATCGTCTTCATGGGGTTGGGCGAACCGCTTGCGAACTACGACGCCGTGATGAAGGCGATTCGTACCCTCAACGCGCCGTGGGGGCTCAACATCGGGGCGAGAAAGATCACCCTCAGCACCGTAGGCATGCCACAGCAAATCAGGAAGCTGGCCGCGGAGGGTCTGCAGATCAACCTGGCGCTCTCGTTGCACGCCCCGACCGATGGGCTGCGTCGCGATCTGATCCCCTGGGCCGAGCGCATCTCGATCGGCGCCCTGGTCGAGGCCTGCCGGGAGTATTTCGACCGGACGGGCCGAGAAATCACGCTGGAATACACCCTTCTGGCCGGCGCCAACGACCAAATCGAACATGCGCACGCATTGGCACGGTTTGCAAAGAAACTTCGTTGCAATGTGAACTTGTTGCGATACAACCCGGTCGCACCCTTGCCTTTTCGGCGGCCCTCGAGCGATGCGGTGCATGCCTTTCAAAATGCGCTGCGGGCCGAGGGTGTCAATTCGCACATTCGCAAGTCGCGCGGCACCGATATTGACGCGGCCTGCGGGCAACTGCGGCGGCGGGAATTGCAAGGCGAGACTTCTGTCTCCCTGCTGGTACGACCGGATGTCGCCGCTTCGGATCTGTGAGGATCATGGATACACGCCGGTTTCATAAACACCTGTTCGATGTTGCCCGTCGACTGATTCCTCGTGACGGCGTGGTGCTCTGCGCTGTCTCCGGCGGCGGTGATTCCATGGCGCTGCTGCACGGGCTTCATGCGATCAACACGATGCGCGGATGTGGTTGGCGTCTGCATGTCGCGCATCTTGATCATGGTCTGCCGCAGGATTCGGCGGCGATGATGGCGTTTGTTCGGAATGCGGCGGCAAGGTTGGGGCTGCCTTTTGTGGCTGAGCGTGTTGATGTGGTTACGGCGGCGGGTGAGACAGGCGAATCGATCGAGGAGGCGGGGCGCAAGGTGCGGTATGATTTTCTGGAGCGTGCCGCCGAGAATGCGGGCGCTCGGGTCGTGGCCCTTGGGCATCATGCCGACGATCAGGCCGAGACGGTGCTCCATCGCATCCTTCGCGGGACCGGTTTGCGGGGCCTGGCGGGGATGCCGGAACGTCGGCCGATTCGCAGCAGCGTGGAGATTGAGATTGTTCGGCCTCTATTGGAGATGCGTCGCGACGATCTTCGGGATTATCTGCGTCGACGTGAACTGGGATTCATGCATGACGCCACCAACGACGATGTCCATGCGGCACGGCGAAATTGGATGCGACACGAATTGATTCCACTGATCGAGGGAACCCTCAATCCGGAGGTTGGGGTTGCACTGGTTCGCCTGGCTCGACAGGCCGGTCGTGCGCATTGCGCGATCGAAACTCTGGCGGCGACGGCGTTCGATCGTCTTCGGCTCGAATCCACGCAGGGGTCGGTGGTGTTGGACTCGTCCGGACTCTCCGCGCTGCCCCGCGCTATGCGGACTGAGTTAATTACATATGTCTTGAAACGACTCGGTGCGGGTCGCAAGGCGATCGGATTTGAACGGATCGAGGCCGTGGCCGACGCGGCCGAGGGAGACGGGCGGCTGCGCCGGATCGAGCTGCCCGGTGGACTGCTGGTCGAACGCCGCGGGGCCAGGCTCATCTTTCTGGATGCCGCGAACGCGTCGTCGGTGCAAACGCGGGGTGAACAACCGGTTGAGGGAACCTGCCTGTGACGGTGAATCACGGGTCCATGACGAAATCGGGTTCGTCGGATGACTGTTCGCGGGCCGCCTATCGGAAATGGCTGAAATGGATCGTTCTTACTGGCATCATTTTTCGGGTTGTGATCCTTCTTCTTGCCGAGTTGCGACCGGAGCGATTCGATTTTCCGGATTCTCATCGATATGTGCTGGTTGCGCGCAACATCGCCGCGGGGAACGGGCCGGTGCAGGACGACGCGTTTTCCGGAACCGATCCGCTCTATCCGCTTCTGCTGTCGCCGGCCATCCTGCTGGGCGTTGAAGATGAGGCGGCGATCCTGCGGTTCGGGCGACTGGTCAACGCTTTTTGCGCGATCGGGTCCATTTTTCTGCTGGCGGCCTTTGCCCGGCGGTTGGCGGGTTCACGCGTTGCGCTGATCGCCGCCGCGATTTTGGCCGTCGATCCCATCCTGCTCTTTTTCAATGCGCTGGTCCTGACGGAGACCGGTACTATCACGCTTTTGCTGGCTACCTACTATTGCCTGATGCGATTGAAGGAGCCTACGCCGTTGGTTAGGGCATCGTTGGTTTGGGCGCTGTTGGCGGGCATTTGTGCCGGGCTGTCGATTCTGTT
>CAYXGR010000077.1:0-7821 GCA_964464525.1 uncultured Planctomycetaceae bacterium | reverse complement strand
GACCGGCGGGATGCCGATGGTTCCCGGGGTATGGGAGGCACTTTGAGACTTGGCGGGACGGATCGAAATCCTCCGAAACCGACGGCGGTCGGTTGTTTTCTGCTTGCGGCCGTCTTTATGCTGTGCCCTGTGATCATCCGAAACTATCGCCTGTTCGGCTCTTTTGTTCCGGTGCGTACCGGCAGCGGGGAGAGCCTTCTGGAGGCTTTGGGGCCCTGGGCCGACGGCGGGCCGGGCATGGATCGCATCGTTTATCCGGCCTTTCCACCTGGGGCGGATGAGGTCGAGCGAGATCGTCTGTGTCGCGTGGCGGCGATTGACTGGGCACGATCCAACCCGCGGGCCGCGGCGGCGCTGGCGTGGAAAAAACTCTGTCGCACGTGGTCCATTGTTATCCATGCCCAAGGCTATACGTCGCCCTTCCACAAACTCGTGTGCTGGCTGACGGTTGCGCCGATCTTTGGCCTGGCGGTGGTGGGGGTGTGGCTGTGGCGGCGGCGGCCGGCCGACATCGCCCTGTTGCTCCTTCCGGCGGCCTATCTTACGCTGATGCATGTCGTCTTCGTCGGATCCGTTCGCTATCGGGTTCCTGCCATGCCGTTTCTGTTTATCCTGGCCGCCGTCCCGATCGGATCCATCCGATTTGGATCAAGGCCTGCCGGATCGTAACGAGGTTTCACCTTGACGCAGTTATCCGGTGCTTTCGTTCGTCATTCCCATGGTCTGTGGCGTCGCTTGTTCGAGCGAAGTCGGCTGGTGCGGCACCCGGTCTCCATCATGCGACGACGAATCGGAAACGCGCTGTTGGCGCTGTTGGTCCTGTTGTTCGGGTTGTATACGTATCGAACTCGCGACGAGGCGATCCGCCAACGGGCGATCGGTCTGTTCGAGAGAATCACGCCCGGTGGGGTGGAGATTGCGATCGGCAGCGCGTCGTTCAAGATGTTCGATGGCATCACGTTGCGCGATGTACGAATCGCGGTGCCCTATGACGAGCGGCTTGATCCGTCGGCGATCGACCCGGAATCGAGGACTATCTTTTCAGCGGAATCCCTCAAGCTGATTCACAATCCCTGGAACCTGTTGATCGGAAACCTTCGAGTCGAGCGCATCATCGCCGTCGGACCGACGATCTATCTGGTCTATAACCCCGCCTCGGGTATGAGAAACTGGCAGTTGCTGGCGATCGGTGATCGCCGGACATCCACGTTGAACCCCCGATTTCGCCCCATCGTGACACTCCGTTCGGCAAGTGTGAATATCTCTCGCATCGATAAGGACAATACTCTACGACCGGAGATTGAGACGCTCGATGCCGATTTACGGCCTCACCCACAGTCCGAAACGGGCTATTACATCGAAGTTCGGCGTTACGGTGACCCGGTCGAGCGCACGACGATGTTGTTCGACCCTGGCGAGCGGATCGTTGCGAATACCCCCTTTGTGAATGCGAAGACGATTCAACTCCAACTTCCGAAATCGACGCAGAAATTGTTTGACCAGATCTCTCTTTCAGGTGAGGTGCGGCTCAGCCGGCTGTTGTACGACGCCACATCGCCGGAGCAGCGTGAGACTTCGATCGAATTGCGGCGTGTACAATGCGACATCCCCCTGTCGTTGCTCGCCTCCGAAGGGCGGGAGGATCGATCGGAGAGATCAAGTGATCGCATCCATCTCGATCAGAACACAGAGAGCGTTATGCGCATGACCGACGTGGAAGGAGAAATGAATCTCCACGGCGATCGGCTTGATTTGAATATTCACGGTCTGTTCAACGGAGCCGTCTGTCGGATAAAGGGATCATTCGATCAGATCCGTCGGGGTTTGAAAAACGTCGGCGTGAGCCTCAGTATCGAGGGGACCGGTGTCCCGATCCTGGAGGGGACCGTCCGTGATCGACTCCTTGCCGACGCCGACATCCCTCGAGGCCTGCGTAAGTTTTTCGTGGACTACGATCCATACGGAAAACTCGATCTCGATCTTCGCTTCTCTCGCGAAGCCGACTCGCCCGGCACGATCCGCATGGAAGGAACGATCCAACCTCAAGGCGTATCGGCCAGTGCACGCTGGTTTCCCTATCCACTCGATGATGTGTACGGGGAGGTTCGATTCGAGGGCAGGGACGTCTACCTGGAAGCTCTGCATGGCATTCATGGCTCAGGTGACGTGACCATCGACGGTCATGTCGATCGCCGGACGCGACACCCGGCGGTTGATCTGGACATTCAGGGGACAGGGGTGCCGTTGGATACGGACCTCTATTCGTCGTTGCACGAGCGCTATCAGGCTGTGTGGGAACGATTCACTCCCCGGGGGACGGCGAACATCCACGCCCGACTTCGGCGATCCGGGTACGCAACCGGAGCACCGAAACCGCCCTGGAAAAATTCGATCACCATCGATCTGACCGGCACTCAGGCGAGCATTCCTCCCTATCCGCATCCACTGAAGAACCTGCATGGTCGATTGGAAGTCGAGTCGGATCACATTCGAATGGAGCAGCTCACGGCGCAGTGCGCCGGCGCTAGTGTTTTGATTGATGGATCGGCCGTTCTTCATACTGGAAAAAGAGCAAGTATCGATCTCCATGTGGATGCGAAAGGGCTTCGACTTGATGAGTCGCTTGGCGTCGCTTTGCCGCCGGAGGGGCGGGCGGCGTTCGCCCAGTTTCAGCCGAGCGGCAACGTGGATCTGTCGGGCACACTGAAGACGGAGGGAGAGGATTCTGCGCTCGTGTGGGATATGCGGGCGTGTGTGTCGAATACGCGTGTTTGCTATGAACATTTTCCTTATTCCATCGAAGATGTGAGGGGTGAGATTGCGCTTCGACCGAACAGGATTTCGATCTTGAATGTACACGGGCGTCACGGGGATGCCGAGATCGCAGCAGGCGGCGAAGTTCGGCGGAATGCCAACGGGTTCGAGGCGGATCTCACCTTCGATGCCGGCGAAATTGCCCTGGATAACGAACTTTTTGACGCACTGCCACCCCCGTTAAAGAAAGTGTGGAGACTGCTCGAACCCGAAGGCCGCGTGACGATCTCTACTAGTCTCTACATCGACTCGTCGGGCAGCCGAAAAATCCGGCGGTTTCGCACGGAAATTCGTCCGATCGATGCGCGGATTCGATTTCGTGAATTGCCCGTGCCGCTCTCGTCCGTGAAGGGTCGGATCCTGGCAACCCATCGGCACGTGGAAATCCTGAGCCTGCAGGGGAAAATCGGTGATGGAACGATCGACATCAGCGGGCAGGTTGATCAGACCGAGCCGGGCAGGCGGGGAACCCTGACGATCCATTCCCGGAATATGTCATTCACCGAGGAAATGCTGGAGGCCATGCCGGAGTCGGTGCGTGGGTTGATCCGATCCATGAACCCGCAAGGTGGGTTCGAACTCCTGTTGGACCCGATCCGATTCGAGATCGACGATGCGGGGCTGACTCGGTGGAATTTTGATGGCAAATTAAAATTGAACGACGCACACCTCCGATTGGGTTTTGAGATTGGCCAATGTCATGGTGAATTGTCGTTCCACGGGTCCGTGGACGAACAGGGCCGCCTCACACTCGATGCCAATGCGGAGATGGATCGTGCCGTCATGGCCGGTTGGCACGCTGAGCACGTCAAGGCGACTCTCACAAAAATGAGCGACTCGAACAAGATTCTGATCGAGGATGTCCGGGCCGATTTGTATGACGGAGAGGCCACGGCTTTCGCGGAGGTCGTCTTCGGCCCGAATCATTCGCGTTATCAGGCATCGTTTACCGTGCGGGACATCCAACTCAGCAAATACCTGGCGGCGCATCGAAAGGAATCGCCTCGTCCCGCACCCGAACCCGAGCGGCGTGAAACGGCGCGGGGTACGATTTCAGGCAACTTCATGCTGCGGGGACAAACTGGAACAGGCGGCTATCGCGAGGGTGCGGGCGAAGTGTTTATCAGCGAGGCCCAGATCTGGAAGCTGCCGATCGTCTTCGCTATCTTTCAGGTCCTCAACCTGACGCCGGATGAAAACATATTCCATGATGGACGGATGCGCTTCTTCCTCACGGGCGACCTGCTTACGTTCCAGAAGATTGATCTGCAGGGCAAGGCGATGTCGTTCGTCGGCGGAGGCCGGATGGATCTTCGAAGCAAACAGTTGGACGTCACCCTATTGGCGGGCAGCCCGGTGCGGATTCGTATCCCTTTGTTGACCGATCTTCTGGAAGGCGCCTCCCGTGAGATGATGGAACTTCGCGTGAGAGGGACGCTGGAGAAGCCGGACATCCAACCCCAGCCTCTGAAAAGCCTTTCGGCGGCGTTGAAGACTTTGTTTCCCGAGGCCCCGAGGACTCTGAAAAAAAGCGGTACCGGGCCTCGGCGCTGATTTGACAGAGTCACGCCCTTATGAAAACGATCGTTATTCCAGGGAGCATGACAGTTTGGGCGGGGGTTGAATTGATTTTGGATTTTTTTTGGGGGGGCTCGGATTGGTCAGCGCATTGAAACGGGCTGAACTGTATGGGGTGATTGGGGGCGTGATACCGGCCCTGTAGGGACCGGCCTAATAGCCCGCTTTGCGGGGAAGCCCCGTGAACGGGGCTTTTGGAACCGTTCGCCGTGATTGAGTCATGAAAGTCCGGCTGAAGCCGGCTTAGTGGAGTTGTGAATGGCGTCCACCACCGACTGAAGTCGGCGGCAAACAACAAACTGCCGGCTGAAGCCGGCATGGGATCCGCCAGTATTGTCATAGGCCCTGTGCTCCATATGGGATGACTCTCTTGTTCGGGAGATGACCGCTCCCTTACGGTCGCGGCTCTGATCGGGAAACGGCTCCTTCAACGCGCACTCAGACGCGCGATTAGACTTGTGTTTACTCGTTGCCGGTCTCTCGATCGGAGGGGCTGAGGCCGAAGACGGCGAAGAAAAACGCCATCACGTCGGTTTCAAACAGGACTCCGATTCCCCCCATCGCGGCATACTCGATTGGCAACGGCCTCGCGACGGATGACAGGGGCACATAGGATCCAATCGCTCGTGCTTCCTCGAGCACCTTGGCCGACGGCTGGCCGTAGAAATAGGCGACCGTGGCCACGATGGCGATCGAGACCAGCGTCCAAGTGTGCGTCTTCATCTGAAAAAACCAATGGGCAATGAGCGAAGCGAACAGGAAGGCTGCGATCAGTGAGAAATAGAGCTGCCCTTTGAGCAACGGCATATTTTCACTGCCGGCGACGAAGGATACCATCACCCACGCCACAAAAAAGGCGACGGCGACGGTACCGACACCCTGCCGAATGTCCATCGCATGATCGATTGCCCTTCGACGTGGGGTAGCGGGTTCGCGCTGGGGATCGAACCAGCTTTCAACCCAGCGGCCGACCACGAAACCCACGCCGATTAGCGCGAGCCACAACCAGGTCTCGGCGATGAACTCGAATACCGGATAGGGATGGGCGGCGATATCGGGATCGGCCGATGTCAGGCGATGCAGGACGAGTTTGTCCATCTGAGTACCACGAAGACCGAGCGTCGCCAGGCCGACGGCGACGGCGAGGGGTCCGCGTTCGGCGGAGCCGGCGCCGCAGATGGCTACTGCCAGGCCACTGACGACCACCGCCAGGCCCAGCAATTCGGCCATGGCGATGACGCCGTTGTCGATCATAAGCATCGAAACCGCCCCGCCGGGATCGCCGGGCCGCGCCACCCACCAGCCGAAGTGCCAGAAGATGACTCCCGCGACGGCCATCGCGGAGAACAGACGTATTCTCTGAATGAGTGCCTGCCCGCTGCCGGTCTGCGCGAGCGCAACCGGTGGACCGTCGTGTGATAGAATCGATTCTCGCGTCACGCGAATTGCCTCGTGGCCTGTGAAGATTGAACGGTCTTGATGATCGATTTCAGCCGCTGGCGCTTGTCGGCACCCATCGAACACATCGGTAGCCGGAACTCCTCGGCCATTCGATTCTCCATCGCCAGGGCTGTCTTGATCGGAATCGGATTGGTGTCCAGTGTGAGCATGTCGCGGGCGATGGGAAACAGGCGGCGATGCCCGGCGCGGGCCGTGTCCAGATCCCCCGAGAGAGCCGCGCCGACCATCGTGGACACTTCTTTCGGCAGAAGATTCCCAATGACGCTGATGACGCCGACGGCGCCGATGCCGATCAATGGCAGTGTCAGCGTGTCGTCGCCGCTGAGGATGGCGATGTCACTCATTGTAGAAAGTTGACTCGCGTCATCGATCGAACCGGTTGCGTGCTTGACGGCGACGATGTGGGGGTGATCCTCGTGGAGTCGCGCGATGGTCTCGGCGGCGATCGTCACCGCCGTCCGACCGGGGATGTTGTAGAGAATGATGGGCACGTCGATCCGGCTGGCGACGGCGCTGAAGTGTTGATAGAGACCGCTCTGGTTGGGCTTGTTGTAGTAGGGCGCGACGAGCATGACGCCGTCGGCTTCCGCGCGAACCGCGGCGCGACAATGCGCCAAGGTGCTGCTGGTCGCGTTTGTCCCGGCTCCGGCTACGACTGGCACCCGTCTTCCGGCGCGCCGGACGACCGCTCGGATAACGGTCTCCTGCTCTTCTGCCGAAAGTGCCGGCGCCTCGCCGGTCGTTCCACAGGGAACCAGCCCATCTACACCTCCGGCGATGAGGTGATCCACCAGTTCGTCTAGCGCCCCTTCGTCGATCGATCCGTCTCGAAAGGGCGTCACCAGCGCGACATAGGTGCCTCGAAACATGGCCTACTCCTTGGGTCCGTGTCGTATCAATAGATCTTTCATCTCGCGAACCGCCGCCCGAAGCCCGACAAAGACGGCCCGGGCGATGATGCTGTGCCCGATGTTGAACTCCGAAAATCCGACAATCGCCGCGACCGGCCCGACGTTGCGATAGGTCAGACCGTGCCCACCGTGGATCTCCAGACCGCAATCAAGACCCCTCTTGATGCCATCGGTGAGTGTTGCCAGGGCCGCTTCGCGTTCGTGCGGATTGTTTGCGTTTGCATAGCCGCCGGTCCACAATTCCACGACGTCGAAGCCCAACGCGGCAGCCTTCTCGATCTGAGCGCGATCCGGCTCAATGAACGCGCTGCAGGTTATGCCCACTTCTTTCAATCGCTTGACCGCCGATTCGACTCGATCGGCCCATCGAACCACATCGAGACCGCCCTCGGTGGTGACTTCCTCCCGCTTCTCGGGAACCAGACAGCACTGGTCCGGTCTCGTCTCAACGGCGATGGACACGATCGTATCGGCAATGGACATCTCCATGTTGAGCTTGGTGGAGACCGCTCCGCGCAGCAGCGGCACGTCGCGATCGATGATGTGGCGGCGGTCTTCCCGGAGGTGAAACGTGATGCAGGCGGCGCCGCCGAGCTGGGCCTCGACCGCCGCCCAGACGGGATCGGGCTCGTCCGTCCGTCGCGCCTGCCGAACGGTGGCTACATGATCGATATTGACGCCGAGTGTCGGCATGTTCTTGCTCCGACTTGCCAGGGACCACATGTATGGATTATACGTGAGAAAGCACACGGCGAAAAGAAGGGGTCTTGAGTCTGTGCTCGGTGTTGGCGTGATTTTGGATCCTCGCTGGTGGATAGACACAGTTGTTTTTGCGGGTTTGTCGGGAAGATCGTCTTGCGGACCCTGTTGCAAGCGCCCTTTCAGGGCTGGGTGATTGTGATCGTGTTGACCCCAGGGCGGCGCTTCGCTCTGCCCTGGGCTGACGTGTATTCAAGCCCCTACGGGGCAAATGAGGCGTGTAATCTTTCGGGGCGACCCGCATATTCAGGTGTGGTGATGGCGGCAGGACGAATTTGCACAGGAGGCATGCTTACCC
>CAYXGR010000076.1:0-11271 GCA_964464525.1 uncultured Planctomycetaceae bacterium | reverse complement strand
CACTGCTTGAAGCAGTGGCACACATGACGATTTTTAGTTTCGAGTTTCCAGTTTCCAGTCTGAGAGGGTGTTTGATATGCCATATCAGAGCCGCGCCCGTGAGGAAGCGGTCTGCGTTCGACCGCGATGACCGCTCCCTCACGGTCGCGGCTCTGAACAAAGTGCCACTTTTTAGACACCCTCTGACAGATCAATATTGTTCCTTCTGCTTTTCCCGGCACTCCTCGTACATCTTGCAATAGCTGTCGTACCGCTCGTACGAGATGCCACCACTCTCAACGGCCTTTTTGATCGCGCAGTCGGACTCGTGGGTGTGTGAACAATCTGGAAACCGGCAATTGGCGACGAGATCGACAAACTCCAGAAAATAGGCTTCGAGTTCGTCCGGCTCGATCTCGGCCAAGTCGAACTGGCGCATTCCGGGCGTATCGACCACGTGGCCGCCGAAGGTCCATCGCAGCAGGCTCGCCGTCGTCGTCGTGTGTCGCCCGCGTTGAAGATCGGTCAGCGATCCGACGCGAAGTGTCAGCGTTTCGTCCAAGGCATTCAGAATCGAACTCTTCCCCGCACCACTCGGACCGACCAACACCGAGGTCTTGTCACGAAGCGTCGCTCGCAATGCGTCGAGTCCGCGCGCGTCTACGGTCGAAGTCAACAGCGATTCATAGCCGATGCCCCGATAGCGATCAGCCACGACCGCCGCCGCGCCGTTCTCGTCGAGATCGGCCTTGTTGATACAGACGACGGGTCGCATTCCGCCCTGATGCGCGGCGACCAGATAGCGATCAATCAAGTGCGGTCGCAGTGTTGGATTGTTGGCCGATACGACGATCAACACGATGTCGATGTTGGCCGCGACCGCCTGCTGGCGCCGATCGTATTGCCGCACCAATGTCGTCGTTCGGGGCGCCACCTGCTCGATGACGCCCTCGGGCAGGTTTAATTCCTCGCTGACTTGCCGGCTCTGCTCGCCCCCCTGTTCGACCGGCAGAAAACGCACGCAGTCGCCGACCGTGACCGGGTGCCGCTCGCTGATCAGCCGCGTCCGAAGCATTCGCCGGACCGTGCAGGCCCAGACGGTCTCGCCATCATCCACCTCGGCGAGCAGACCGCGCATGCGCACGACGATCCCGTCTCGCAATTGCGAAGCGTCCGATTTGCCCTCTTCCTCGATAATTGTTCTCTTGCGGGAGAGATCCCCCTTCGCCCGGACGGTTTCAGACTTCGCCGCGTCGTCGGACTTGACACTCTCGTCTCGATGATGGCGGGTCCACTGGCCCTTGTCGCGCGTGGCCTTCTCTCGATTCTTCCTCAAATCGACCCGAATCTTTTTGCCATACTTCTTTTTTGGCTTCTTGGACGGGTCTCTAGCCACGAGAGGATCCTTGCGTCGTGGCCGGGGGCGAAGACGTGGGTTGTGTCGAGGGGACACCCTGTGTGGTCGGTGTGGTTCGCGCCCGCCGTGTTCTCCCACGACGGCCCGCTATTCGACCCGCGCCGCGAACAGGCCCTGCCGCATCATCGCTTCGAGCGCGTAACGATAGCGCCCATGTGATGAGCCGCGCCCCATTGTCTATTGAATCAACCTTTTTCGAAGGAATGGCCCGGGGATAGGTCGAAGGTCGGGTGGGAGAGGCCCGTCTCCGTTCGCGTGCCTCCTTGGATAGATCAGATTTCACTTCCTGCTTCATTCCGTCATCAACCGTTTCCCCATCGCGATGAGGGCCTTCAACGGTGGGTATCGATCGCCCCCCCACCACCGCGATGGTTTCGTCATCTGCGTCGTCCCCAAAGCCCCCCGCTTCCAGTATCTCCAATTGACGCAGCACAACCCGTGGCAACTTGGTTTGCTTCTGGGATGATTCATTCGCGATCCAGCGAATCTCTTTGTTCTGATCGATCGCCTGTTGCTGGATGGCGCCCAGGAGTGGCGGAGCCAGATCCTCCCGGATGCGAAACGAAACCCGGACTTCCCCCGCAGCGTTGGTGGATGAGGCTGCCTCCGCATCTTCGTCCCCATCAGGCGATTCCGCGACATCGAATTGATAGAATTGCTGATCGACAGCAATCGGCGCGGCAGGGCCGCTCGCCCTGATATTTTGGATCGAATTGCCGGCCATGAAACCCTCTATGAGCGCGACCTGCCGCCTCACCATCGAGCGATCCGCGCTTTCCACAATGATCCGATTGTCAGCGGGTGTCGGAGCGATCTTCAAGTCGCTTGTCTGGTTTATCGAACCGGCGATCGTTCCACGTTTGGCACCGGCCCTGCCCGCGGCCAACAGAGTAGGCTCACCCGCCGCCATTGTATCCTTCGGTGGCAGGCTCCCCTGCCGGGTTTCGGATGGCGAAGCCGCGATCTTCCGCTTTCGAGGAAGTTGAGATTCCTCGCCCTCTCCCTTTTTCAGGAAAAATTGAGGAGTGGAAGGCGGCATGGCCGTTTTCTCGCGATCTGCAAGGGCCACTCGCGTCGGCGCGTCCCCACGCGTCGATTCGGAATAGGCGAGGCCCTTCAACTCGGTGGGTGGTGCAGGATTCGCTGGTTCGGCCGACATTTCGGCCTCGGATTTCGACGCAAGCATGGCAGTCTCTTTTTCCAGTGCCTCGTCCCGGCCACGGTTGTCGGCGAGTTGGATCGGTTCCCGCCGAGTCGGTTCGAATCGTTTCGTCAGTTCCGGCACGCCGTACCACGCCGCCGTGCAGACCAGGGCAAACGAGGCGGCCAGTGCGAATCCGCGTCCCCAAGGAACGCCCCGCCGCGTCGGCGACAATCCCGTTGAAGAATCGCCGAGTAAGGCCTCCCGCTCCATTCGCGCGGTGACTTGTTCGGCCAGATCCGCCGGCGCGCGGCCACGGGGTAGCGAACCGACCAATCGGGCCGTGCGGCGAAGTTCATCCAGCAGGGTGCGGGCTGCCTCGTCTTCCGCGAGAAGACGATCCACCTCGTCATGCTGTTCGGGCGACAATTCGCCGTCCAGGTATGCCGTCAACTGTTCGAGATGTTCGGCGCTCTTTGCCATGGTGTTTCAGGTTATATCCAAAATCGGCCCCAGCTTCCGCCGAAGGGCCAGCCTTGCCCGGTGCAATCGCGACTTGATTGTGCCCGTGGGCACCTCCAGTATGTCGGCGATCTCCTCGTAGCTGAAGGACTCCAGATCCCTCAACGTAATCACGCAGCGGTATTCCTCTTCCAGCGAACCGAGGGCTTCGAGCACGATCCCCTGCGTCTCGCGATCCATCACCCGCTCCTCGGGCCGGTCATCGTTGGAGGCTAACCCGTCGACGAGCCTCGGCCCCGAGTCTTCTCCATCCCGCTTCGAGCCGCCCGCGTCGAGCGATTGCGTCGGCCTGCGTTTTTTCTTCCGCAGGGCACTGATTGTCAGGTTGACCGCGATGCGGAACAACCAGGTATAGAACCGCGATCGCCCATCGAATCGGCCGATCGACATCAGGGCCTTCACAAAGGCCTCCTGCGTCAGATCCTCAGCGTCGGCCCGGTTTCCGCACATCCGCCAGCAGACGTTGAAGACGCGATCCTGATACTCCCGAACCAGCCGGCCGTAGGCGGTCGTATCGCCGTGGCGGCAGCGCTCGATGAGATCGGCCTCGTCGAGCGCTACCGCCGCTATCGAGGCCTCCTCCGGTAGTCCGTCCGAGGTCTTTAGACGCTCGCCACCGAGCAGGGTTCCCGCCGGTTGGGCCGCGTCCGGGGCATTATTTTCAGACCCGCGCGTCATATATTCATTCCATACGTTGAAATCCTATCGCCAATCATTGTCAATGCGGCCTGCCGAACGGTCAATTGCGGAGCGTGTTCCTCCGAGAATTTCCGCATGATCCTGTCTAGTGCTCCGTGGCACGTGAATTCGATGGGTGGCACGGACGGGTGGCACGGTCTAACGACGCAGTCGTTAGGCCGTGGGCGTTTCGAGCAACCACGGCCTGGCTGCGCCAGACCGTGCCACCCAAGCCATCGATCGACGTGCGACGGAGCACGAGCCTTCCAGTGTCCGGCACGATCTTGTACGATGGTTCCCAATGAGCGTCGCACTCCCCATCACGATGATGACCGGTGACGGCCGGCCCGAGACGGTTCAATCCATCACGGGCCCGCGTTGCATCAGCGCCGTCAAGACTTTGCGGATCAGCGTCACCGATCGCTGCAATTTCCGCTGCGTCTATTGTATGCCCGAGGACAAGATCGACTGGGTGCCGCGAGAGACGTTGCTTAGCTTCGAGGAGATCGTGATCATCGCTCGGGCGGCCCAGCGTCACGGCATCCGCGCGTTTAAGATCACCGGTGGCGAGCCGCTCGTTCGGCACGATCTGCCACGGCTGGTGTCGATGCTCAAGCAACTCCCGGAATCGCCGGAGCTGTCGATGACGACCAACGGCGCGTTGCTCGATCAATACGCCGGCCCCATGCGAAAGGCGGGTCTCGATCGGCTGACCGTCAGCCTGGACACGCTGTCTCCGGATCGCTTTCGTGAAATCACGCGGGGGGCGAACATCCAGCGCGTCTGGCGCGGCATCGACGCGGCCGGGGCAGCCGGATTCGGCCATCCCAAGATCAACTGCGTCGCGATGCGCGGCATCAACGACGACGAACTCGCCGATTTCGCTGCATTGACCCTCGACCGAAAAATGACCATCCGATTCATTGAGTACATGCCGTTGGGCCGAACGGCCCTGGGCGGCGAATACGAGCAACGCTTTATCAGTGAAAACGACATTCGTAGAATCATCACCGAACGGGTCGGCCCACTGGCCGCGACTTCCGTGGACGCGGGCGACGGTCCGGCGATCGTCTATCGAATCCGGGGCGCGGCCGGAAAGATCGGCTTCATCAGCGCCATGTCCAAACCCTTCTGCGAGACCTGCAACCGCCTGCGCCTCACGGCCGAGGGCCAGCTTCGCAGTTGCCTGTTTGACGGTGGCGAGGTCGAGCTGCGCCCGATTCTTCGGTCAATCGATCAAGATCGAGCCCGTGACGATCTTCAGGACGCCTTCATTCGCTGCGTCGCCTTCAAACCCGAGGTCCACTCCTACCACGGCAACCGCCAGATGTCCCAGATCGGCGGATAGTCAGCTCGCTTTTCTCACAAGATCTCTGATTCAGAGCCGCTTTCATCAGAGCCGCGACCGTAAGGGAGCGGTGATCGCCCACCCTCCCGGAACGATTTCAGGATATCGGGATCATTCCACTCTGCCGATGGAATGACGACTGAATGATCGCTGTGAGTACACACCTACCGCTCCCTTACGGTCGCGGCTCTGATCATGGTCTCGGTTCTTATCAACCGGTGAAAATGCGAGCCAGGGAAAATCCCATCAGATAAGACGCCCCGGGCGGCTCATTTCCCTCCAGCACACTGATAACGCCCATCCACACTGATCGTGTGATCATAGGCGCAGCACCTGCGCTTCATGTCTTTATCCCCTCTCTGCCGATGGGGCCATGAACCCGTCATTGGAGATTGTGTCATGAACCGAAGACTTGTTATTCGCATCGTCGGATTAATGGTTCTGGCGGCGCCGTGCGCGGCCTGGGGCGCCCGCGATCCCGGTTGTGTGCCACGCGGCGCGTATCATCGTTCTACGCTGGTGATCGTCAATTACACAAGTTGCCCCGTTGATATTTTCATCGATCACCGCTTTCTCGTGCGATGTGAACCGCTCGCAAAGCAGACGATTCGAACCGATCTCAGTGGGGAAGTTCACCTGTCAGGGCGATCGCGATGTGACGCCTGGGGCCCCGTGAAGAAGAGGCTGGCGCCGGGAAGAACCACAGTGTGGCGATTGGGCGCCTCGAATCGCCAGAGAAGATAAAGCCCCTATATCCGCTACGTGCCGGTGAACCACTTCAGGACGTCCTGGTACGTCACAAGCACGAAGATGCTGGCGATCAGGGCGATGCCGATCAACTGAGTGGCGACCTGGGTCTTGATGCTGACCGGTTCACCGCGGATCTTCTCCAGAATCAGGAATAAAAAGAGTCCACCGTCAACAATCGGCAGCGGCAGGAAGTTGATCACCGCCAGGTTCGCCGAGAGCAACCCCATGAGCCAGAGCAACTCAATAGGGCCTGCTTCGGCCACCTTGGCGCCCACCCGCAGGATGCCGACCGGCCCGCTGACCTTTTTGAGTCCCACCTTGCGGGTGAAGACCATGTGACGGATCGACTGGACAGTCTGCACCGTTGCCCGATAGGCCTCCTCGACGCCGGTCACAAACGCGACCGCCGGATTGCTGATCGACCGCTTTTCCAACAACGGATAGCACTGGATCATCGGTTGGTACGTCACGCGATCGGGCCATGGGTCGACATTATTCTCCGTCACGGCATACGGCGCGGTGCGGTGTTCGCCATTCGCGGGATCAATTACGATCTCGACAGACTTGCCGACCGATGCCTTCAGCAGTCCCTTCACCGCGCGCCAGTCGGGCAGGGCCAGGCGGCGTTCGTTTCCGTCTTTCCGTTTCTCGGTATAAGTGCTCTTGCCGTCGATCTTCACGATACGATCTTCCGGTCCCATGCCCAGGGCGGTCTGGGGCGAGCCGGGGATCATCATCGTCGTGGTGTGATAGGCGTCTGCGAGGCGATACTTGATTTCGATGCTCTTTCCGGCGTTGGCCATCATAATCGCTGTCAAGTGATGCCACTGGCCGACAGGCTTGCCGTTGGCGGTGATGATGACAGCCCCTCGGGGGATATTCGCAATGTGTGCGGGCGTCGGCCGATCGCCGAACTTCTTCACGATATCGGCCACCACCAGGTGGTTCTCGTCGATGCACCGCAGATCGGCATCGATGCTTCGGGATGGACTTTCGAATAACGCAAACGGTGCCTTGGGCTTGATCGACGCCAGTGTGTGAACGTCGACCTGTTCGAACCAGACACGCCACGCCGAGGCATCGTCAAGTTTTCTCAATCGCTCTATCAGGCCCTCCTGATCCGACTCCGACAAGTCGAATTGAGTCGCAAGTCTGTAAACAACCGCCATTGCCTTCGATAAATCCTGAAACGCCGCAGCGATGATCTCTTCCCGATTCTCCGAACACAGGCTTACGACCGACTCGGAGAGGCCCCGATTGGCCTCCCAGGGGCGACGCACCTTGATCGCCACAGACTCCACGGACTCATCCTCGATGAGCCTTTTCAGTTCGGCATAGGAAGGAGAATCGATATTCCCGATCCGGACGATCACGTCCCCGATCTGAACGCCCGCCTCCGCGAAAGATTTCCCCTCGGCGGGCTGAAGCACCGTCATCCGCGGCACCAGGCCCAGCATCGATGCCGTCACTCGATTTTCCATCTGATAGGCCGCCGGCATCCAGAGCGCCCGAAGCCGGACGGTCTCCTCCGTGGATTCGATCTCGGCGTCGTACTTCCGAAGCTGCTCATCCGTCAGCGCATCGGGATCCTTCGGGCGTTTCACGATCGCCTCGATGGGTTCGCCCTGCGCCCGCATCATGGCGCGCAGAACGGTCCCCAGCCCCTCGACATCCTGAAACGCGCCGTCGATCTTGACCTTGTGGATTTCATCGTGCTGCCTGAGCAGATCGGTGACACTGGGATTCGCTCCCTGAAACGAGGGAAACCACACACGTTTTTGTCGTGCGGGACCGACGCCGATCTGGCGAATCTGCTCCTCCTTCACAAACTCGGGAACGATCCGGGGGTGAGGCTCCAAAAGCTCCCCGTCCCGCCAGACCACCATGTCAAGTGTTTCGTCCGAATCGGACAGAGCGATACGACCGCTGAGTTGGTTAAAGCTCGCGATCGAATCGCCGTTGATCTCCTCGATCCGGTCGCCAGGCTGAAGCCCCGCGCGACCGGCGGGCGAGTTCTCCCGCACATAACCGATCACCGGAGGGGGTTGCCATCGGCCGACCATGGCGACGATCGTGAACGCGACCGCCGCGAAGATCAGGTTCATGATGACCCCGGCGGTGACGATGACCATCCGCTTGCTGACCGGCTTGTTGGTGAAGGCATCGGGATCGCTTTTGACTTTCAGTTCGCCCGATTTGTCGACGACAAAGTCCTCCTGTCCGAGCATCTTCACATAGCCGCCCAGCGGCAGGATGTTGAACGAATAACGCGTCTCACCCTTGGTGAAGCCGAACATTTCCCGGCCGAAACCGACGGCAAACCGTTCCACGCGGACGCCCGCCCACTTGGCGGCCAGAAAATGCCCCATCTCATGAACAAAGACGATCAGCGAAAATCCGAGGATCACCTGAGCGATCGACCAGGCGGACGACACCCATGCCGGCGCATCGGCCAGAATCATGACAGAACCCATAGTCAGACTGTGCAGCATTGTGTAACCTCATTCCTCGCCCATGCGTCAATCATCGTCAACGCCTGAAGGTCGGGATTCTTCACGAATCGATGTCGTCCCAAAACGTCTTCCACGATGGAAACGATGTCCATAAATGCGATGCGCTCCTCGCGGAAGGCAGCCACTGCCGCCTCGTTGGCGGCGTTCAACGCGGCGCCGGCCGTGCCGCCGGTCCGTGCGACGGCGTGCCCCAGTCGCAGAGAGGGAAAACGCACGGCGTCCGGCGTCTCAAAATGCAGGCTCGACAGGTTCGAAAAATCAAGCCGATCCCCGCAGCCCGGCAGTCGCCGGGGATAGCTCATCGCATATTGGATGGGCGTCCGCATATCGGGGCTTCCCAACTGTGCGATGATAGATCCATCCACGTATGACACCATCGAGTGAATCATCGACTCAGGGTGTATCACCACTTCAATACGATCCGGATCGACATCGAACAACCAGCGGGCTTCGATAATCTCCAGCGCCTTGTTCATCATCGTCGCGGAATCGATCGTGATTTTCGGACCCATCTTCCACGTCGGATGCCGCAACGCTTCGGCCGGCGTGATATGCTTCATTTGCTCCGATGAATACGTCCGAAACGGACCCCCCGATGCGGTCAGGATGATCCGATCCACCTCCTCGGGGCGACCGGCCTGAAGCGCCTGAAAAATCGCCGAATGTTCGCTGTCGACCGGCAGGAGCACGGCCCCGGAACGCGCCGCCGCATCGACCATCAGCGACCCTGCGACGACCAGCGATTCCTTGTTTGCCAGGCCGACGGTCAATCCGCGTTCGATGGCCGCCAGTGTTGGGGGCAGACCCGCCACGCCGACGATTCCCGATAAAACGAAATCGCAGTCCGACTCTTTCACCAATTGCGGCAAGGCATCCTCGCCGGTCAGGATCCGCGTTTCCTTCGATGTTTTCCCGATCCGTTCCGTGAGTTGATCCGCCGCCCCGGCGTCGGACATCGCCACGATCCGCGGTCGATGACGTACGACCTGCTCGGCCATCCGCTCCCAGCTCGATTCCGCCGCCAACCCGACGATATCAAACTCGTCAGGAAGATGCTCCGCGACGCTCAGCGCGCTGCGGCCGATCGAACCGGTGGACCCCAGGATGACGACCCGTTTGGGCATGGTATTCTCGCGATTCCGACAACATGGACCAAACCTGCCATGATAGACCTGAGGCCCATCCCCTACAACCAAGAGAACGGACATGCCCGTGCCGCGATTGTTCTTGCCGTTCGCTCGCCATGACCGCGCTGACGCTTGGCCATGCCACCCATCATTTTTCCGAATGACGGAGCGATCACGTTGACTGCCGCCAACCCCAGACGCACAATAGCACGGCAGGGAAAAAAATAACCACGACTGTTTTCGGAGACCTCACACCATGCGATACGACACGATTATTACCAACGGAACCCTTGTCAACGCCAACAAAACCGAGAAGGCCGACGTGGCCGTCAAGGGTCAGAAAATCGCCCGAGTCGCCAAGGGGCTGGCGAAGAAAGCCGCCTCCAACGGCACGCGGATCATCGACGCCAAGGGCTGCTACGTCATCCCCGGCGCAATGGATGTACACGTCCACCTCGAACTGCCCTTCTGCGGCACCGTCTCCTCCGACGACTACGACAGCGGGACCAAGGCGGCCGCCCGCGGCGGTGTGACGACCGTCATCGACTTCGCGATCCCCTACGGCAACGACACCCTACAGCAGGCCGTCGACAACTGGCATGCCCGGGCCGACGGCAAGGCGTGTGTCGATTACACCTTTCACGTGGCCGTCACCAAGTGGGACCGGCACAAGAAGGAGATGCCCCGCATCGTCCGGCAGGGGTTGCCCACCTTCAAACAGTTCATGATCTACGAGAAGGAGGGCTGGCAGGCGGATGATCGGGCGATCTTCGGGGCGCTTGAAAAATGCGGCGAACTGGGCGGCATGTTGCTCATGCACGCCGAGAGCAGCCGCGTCCTCGACGAACTCATCGCCCGCCACCACAACCGCAAGGAGATGAAAAAATACGGTGCGCAACTGCACGGCATCACCCGGCCGAACTTCATCGAGGCCGAGGCCATCCAGCGGGCGGTCAAGTGGGCCGAAGTCACGGGCGGCCGGTTGTATATCGTCCACATGTCCACCGCCGAGGGGACGGACATCATCGCCGATGCCCACCGTCGGGGGTTGAAAAACATCTTCGCCGAGACCTGCGCCCAGTATCTCGTGCTGGACGACTCCAAATTCGCGGAGAAGGACGGCCACCTCTACGCCTGCTGCCCGCAGATCAAGAAGCCCGCCGACATGGCCCGCCTGTGGAAGGGTCTGAAGCGGGATACAGTCTGCGCCGTCTCGACGGACACCTGTACGTTTCGTCGCAAGCAGAAGGCGATGTGGAAGGGAGACTGGACGAAGATCCCGATGGGCATGCCCGGTCTGGAAACCTTGTTGCCGATTGTCTATACCCACGGCGTGTTGAAGAAGCGGATGACCATGCGGGAATTCGTCAACAAGTGCTGCACCGCCCCGGCGCGGATCATGGGCCTGGGCGATCGCAAGGGCGTCATCAAAAAGGGCTACGACGCCGACATGGCTATCATTCATCCGACGAAGAAGATCAAGGTCGACTGGCGTAAGATGGAGACGAATGCCGACTGGTCGCCCTACCAGGGCTGGCCGCTCGCCGGCTTCGCCCGCACGACACTCTCGCGGGGGAAGGTCATCGTGGACAACTACAAGTTCTGCGGCAGTAACGGCTGGGGTCAATTCCTCCCGCGCAAGTCGGCGGGCTGCTTGAAGTAGGGGTGGGCACTATACTGTCCGTACAAATTGAATATTCAATGTTCAATTTGCACGAATCGCCTCGGTCCCTCAACCGCTGATCAGGCCGGTCGAGGGGCGGGTGTAGGACGAGAAGATCAGGGGCTCGCCGGCC
>CAYXGR010000075.1:0-11336 GCA_964464525.1 uncultured Planctomycetaceae bacterium | reverse complement strand
CGGCCGTCATGGCCGGCGAATCCGATGAACCCTACCTTTACGACGAGATTCCTTAACGCACTTTTTTGACAGGGTGTTTGAAAAGCCTTGTCTGAGCCGCACCCGTGAGGTAGCGGTCCGCGACCGGCCACGAAATTCACTCCCTCACGGTCGCGGCTCTGAACAAAAAGCCACTTTTAGACACACTTTGAGAATTCGTTTCCAGATCAGTGCCGTCCCGGCACACCGTAATAGTTCAGATCGGTGTTATATGCCGCTCTTGGATTTTTTCACGGACATTTTTCTCGCAAAGTTTGTCAAAGCCTGCCGGTAGCTGCGCGCAGTGAATTTTTCAATCGTCTGCACGATTTCCTCACGCAGGATATTACCGCGAAAGGCATCCCGCTTCAGTACGAAACCATTGCACCCTCCACGAAACTCCTCAAGGGCCACCTCCGGATCGGCGCTCGTGGAGAATGCCAACACCGGTGTCTCCAGCAGGTGTTCCTCGCCCTCCTCCATGAATTGGGTTCCCGACCCATCGGGCAGATTGTGGTCCAATAGAACACAATCGATGGGTTGCGAGGCCAGCACGGTCATCGCATCCTTCACGCCCTCGGCGAAGGTGATATTGAACTTGGGCTCCGTTCCGGAGAGTACATTCCGGATAAGCTCCTGATGAACCTCGTCGTCCTCGACGACCAGAAGTGCGATCGGCTTTCCGGATGCACCCGGCTTCAACGTGTCCGGCAAGATACTCTTTTTATCAGGCATTGGTTTTCTCCATGGCCCCTTTAGGCTGAGCAAACTTAAATGTATTTCTTCCACCCTGTTCCTTGGCTTCATAGAGCGCAGTGTCCGCCCGGGTCAGCAATTCGGTCGGATTTTCCGGAAGAGTGGCATCAAAAAACGCGGCCCCCAGGCTGATGGTCACACGGCCGTGTGTCGCGTTTTGCTCATGGGGGATATCCAGATTAAAAACGGAGGATCGCAGTCTCTCGGCGATACGCGGCGCGATCTTGGGTTCGACTTTCTCACATAGAACCACGAGTTCCTCGCCCCCATATCGCGCCAGAAAATCGTGATCGCGCAGTGTCTGCTTCAACGCACCCGCCACCCTCTTGAGTGCTTCGTCCCCGGCGGTGTGTCCGTAGGTGTCGTTGAATTTCTTGAAATTGTCTACGTCGGCCATAAATACCAGGTAATAGCCGCCTGACTTCGCAGTTCGTTCATTCAGATCGGCGTGATAGTCGTCAAAGGCGCCCCGGTTCCAGATCTCCATCAACGCGTCCATGCGAGCCGATCGGATCATGTCGTTCTGAGCATCCTCGACGGCCATGCTGAGCTGCCTGCGTTCCATCACCGTGGCGATCGCCCGCCGATTGGACTTGGCCATCGCCTCCATGATCCGCTGACGAAGGATATGTCCTTTGAATGCCTCCCGTTTCGGCAGAAAGTCCACACAGCCGCCTCGAAACTCCGCGATGGCCACCTCCGGATCCTGACTCGTCGAAAGCCCAATGACCGGCGTCGTCAGAAGGAGATTTTCCTTTTCATGGAGCACGTCGCAACCGTGTCCATCCGGGAGGTTGTGGTCGAGGAGGATGCAATCGAATCGATCGCACTCCAACACCCGGCAGGCATCCACCACTGTATGCGCGCGAGTCACTTCCCACGGATCGGATCCTTCAGTCTGAAGACAGCCTTCGATCAGATCACAGTGCTCTTCCTCATCGTCCACGATCAGGATGCGCTTTGTGCGCTTGTCGCCAACCACCCGCGCTGCTTCGGCGGGGTTTTTCAGGATGCGATGAATTTCCTGGAGGATCTCATCCAGATCAAAGGGCTTCGTATGATAAGAGGCCACACCGAGCGTGTCGGCCTGCGATCGCAAGGCGGCGTCGGGACCGTTCGCCAGATAAACAACGGGCGTTGTGAAGTCGCCGCGGCTCTGGAGCTGTTTGTGGATCGCGGAGGCGCCGCCGCCGGGAACCTGGGCGTTCGCGATGACGAGGTCCGGCTTGTTCTCAAGGACCGAGCGCGTGCCCTGCAAGGCGTCCGAGCTGACCAGGAGTTCGTAGGACTCGCCTTTCAGGCGGAGGCTGAGCGCCTTGACCGTCTCCGGATCACTTTCGACGAGCAGAATCGTCTTGCCAATCATGCGGGCGATACCTCCGGAATGGCGGCCTCATTTTGTGCATGAGGCAATTCGACGACGGCTGTCGTGCCGGACCGCCCGTCGGATTCCAGCCAGACACGGCCGTTGTGTTGCTCGACGATGCGCCGCACGGTCGCGAGACCAATACCCGAACCCTCTTCTTTGTGCGTGGCCCGTTTGAATGGCAGGAATACCTTGTCAAGGAATTTCGGATCGATCCCCGGGCCATTATCGACGATCCGGAATTGAACCGAGTCGTTCAGGGACGTGGCGCTCAACGCGATATGAACGTTTCCATCGGCGGGTGCATATTTCACTCCGTTTCCGATCAGGTTCGAAAAAATTCGATAGACTTGTTTGGGATCACCCGTGACGCTGGGAAATGGGCGGGCCACATCGAACGTGATATCCTTTTTGGATGCTGCCTCGACCATTTCCAGAAGGATCTGATCGATCAAATCCTCCATCTCGACCGACTGCATATCGACCTTTTCATTCCCCGCTCGAACGTAGGTCATCAGGTCGTCCAACATCCGCGTCATGCGGTTGACCGATTGGTTGATCCGCATGAGCCACTTGCCGGTCTGCTCGTCACAACGATCCTCCAGATGTCGCTCCAGCGCGTCCGCCGTACCGGTCAGGCTGGCCAGCGGCGTTTGTAGATCGTGGGTCATCGCATAGGCGAGTTGGAGAATCTCATCATTGCGGGAAGAGAGATTTCCAATGAGCTGCTTGTGCTGTAATTGGGTCATTTGGCGATGGATGGCATAGCGAACCGCGCGGCTGATCGAACTGGGATTCACGTCGCCTTTGATAATGTAATCCTGCGCCCCGCGTTCCAGGGCCTCGGCGGCGACGAACTCGTTGTCCTCTCCCGTGAGCATGACGATCGGGATACTGACATCCTCTTTTTCGCCCGCCAACTCATCCAGAAAGGCCAGTCCGTCCATGTCGGGCATGTTGTAATCCAGAAGCACACAATCGGGTTTTCCCTCCCGACAGCGTGCCAGACCGTCTTCACCCGCCTCAGCCTCCAAAAAGGAATAGTCGCACTGGCCCGCCTTCACCAGGTACCGGCGGTACAGTTCGCGATCCTCGGGACTGTCGTCCACGATGAGGATTTTCAAGCTCATGGAAGCATCGGCCATAGTTCAATCCGGCTCGCGCGGGAGGATGACGATTTCAAACCAGTAATCTTTGAGGCGTTGAATCGATTCCACGAACCCGGCCAGGTCCACGGGCTTCTGGATGTAACTGTTCGCGCCGGCCTGGTAGCAATCCTGGATATCCCGCTCGTCGGTAGACGTGGTCAGCACGATCACCGGTATCGACTTCAGCGTCATTTCTGACTTGATTTCCAGGAGGACATCCCGACCGTCGGTGCCCGGCATGTTGAGATCGAGCAGAATCACTCCCGGTCGAGGCGCGGCGTCTGGATCGGTGTATTCGCCGCGACGATGCAAGTAATCGAGCGCGTCATCGCCATCCTCGCACCGCAAAATTTTGTTTGCAATTCCGGCTTTCTTGAAGCTGCGAACTGTTGCTTCAAAATCCTCCGGATTGTCCTCAACGAGCAGAATGGGCTGCGTGGCTAACTGTGCTGCCAGTTCCATGAGAAGTACCTTCCTGTAACGTAAAATAAAAAGTGGTTCCTTCGCTGATTGTGGACTCAAGCCAGATCTTTCCGCCGTGGCGTTCCACGATTTTCTTCACGATCGTCATTCCAGCGCCGGTGCCGCCTCCATACTTGTCCCGCCCGTGAAGGCGCTTAAACATGCGGAAAATGCACTCCATGTGATTCTCGCGAATCCCGATGCCGTTATCGCGAACATAGAACACATAATCGATATCATTCTCCTGACTGTTTTTATTTGAGTCTCGACCTTGAATGTGATCGACCCAATGCTCGAATCCGATCTCCACCCACTTATTCTCCTTGTTATTGTATTTCATGGCGTTGGTAATCAGGTTTCTGAATACCTCGCCGATGCGAACCATGTCGCACTGGACGGCCGGAAGAGTTCCTGGGCGGCGGACATCAATGCCCAACTCCTCGATCCTCGGCTGTAGTGTGCCAAGCACGTCCCTGACGATGTCTTCGAGCGATGTCTCTTTCATGGCCATGTCGAGACGGCCCACGCGGGAATAATAAAGAAGGGTATCGATCAGTTTTTCCAGCCGCTGAGACAATCGGCAGAGTGTTTCAAGCTTCGAGCGGCCGTCATCCTCAAGCTTTTCGCCGTAATCTTCCATCAGAAATGTCGAATAATTGTAGATGCCGCGTAGCGGCTCCTTAAGATCATGCGAGGCGATATAGGCGAAATCCTTCAACTCTTCGTTTGAGCGTTCCAGCTTTTCAACCGTTTGCTTCAGCTCGTTTTGAGTGTGAAACAACTCGAAATTCGCTGCTTCAATCTTGTTGGTATGCTCCTGCAACTGATGATCAGCTAGATTGCGATCAGTGATATCTCGTTGAATCGACACGAAGCCTTCAATCTCTTGGGTCGGGCTCACTATCGGCGATATGGTCAGATGGCATTCGTAGAGGGATCCGTCTGCTCGACGATTGGTCATTTCTCCCGACCAGGATTCGCCCCCAAGAATCCGTTGCCACATTTTTTTATAAAACTCATTGGGGTATTGGCCGCTGCTCAGAATGCGCGGATTTTTTCCGATGACCTCATCGGATGTGTATCCCGTCAACTTTGACATGGCCGGATTGACGTATTGAATCGTCCCGTTCGGCGCAGTGATGATGACCGCCTCGCCCACCGATGCAAGACTCTGAGTCAAGAAACGCAACTGTCCCTCATTCGCTTTTCGATCGGTAATATCACGGATGATTCCGCTGAATATCGGTTCCTCCCGGTCGCTGAGTTTCACCTTCGAGACAGTGATCTCGCACGGAAACACCTCACCGTTCTTTCGAACCGCGGTAAACTCCCGTGCCTCACACAAAATGCGAATGCGCCCAGTACGCATATGGTTCTTGAGATAGGTATCATGCTCGGATCGGTAGGGCTCCGGCATCAAGATCTTGATATTCCGGCCCATCAGTTCGTCCGGAGTCCAGCCAAAAACCCGCTCGATCGAGTCGCTGACTGTCCCGATGATTCCAACGGAATCGATCGTGACAATCGGATCGACAGATGCACCCAGAATGGCCTTCAGGTGGTGTCGTGATAAGGACTCAGTCTGGATCGTATCGAACGTCGTGGTCATGGATTTCCCATTCTTCAAAGTGGACCGATCCGACACGCCGCATTCGACGATCTCGAAGCCTGTCTTGAATCTGTAATTCCTGAAGTTGTTTTGCTCCCGCCATGCTCATCGAAGGCAATCCCGCATTGGCGATCAAGCGATAAACCGCGTTCACGTTCGGATTCGGGATTTTCGCGACTTCGTTGGCAGCCAGAGAAGGTCTGTGTCAACTGCTGCGTATCTCGCGAGCCGTTCCCATCAACCGATGTGAAACCCGTCCTATACACGGAAGAAATCGGATATTCCGGATAGGTCCGTTAGTACAATCCGCGACCGATAAGGTGTTGGTGCGACCTTGGATATGTGTTTGAAAGGCGCCCGATACCCCCGCTCGGACATGTCCGGACTGATGCACTTACTGAAATCCGGTTTCTCCTGTGGAAACGACTTCCAACCGGGATGCGTCGCAGGATCCAATTCTGAGACTTGGATTTCAGATGTACCCTCATGCTCAATAACTCACAAATCTTTGCAATGAGTTATGAGGATGTCCTATCGATGGAATCGCCGCCGGCGTCTCATCCAGCCAATCCACAAGAACGCCATTGGCATCATCATGCCGCTGCCCTGACCGCACATGCCGGATCCGCAATCCTGTGCCGCAGGTGGCTGCGTATCGGAATCGGGTCCTTGTGGAAATTCCGGTTCGACTGGATCGGTGTTGACCGGTCCCGGCGGCGGTGTCTGCGGCGGAGGCCCGTCGGGCGGGGTGTTACACCCGTTGGGATCCACCACGATCATCACAGTGCAGGTCGACGCGTTGCCCGAGGCGTCGGTGGCCTTGATTTCGATCGGAGTGCCACCCAGATCGAGAATCGTCCCGGGCGTGGGCGCTTGTGTCAGAACCGGGCTGATATCGCAAATATCCCGTACCCTCGCCTCCGCGATGAGGTCCGGCACCCGTGCCTGACAATTTGCGTCGGCCGTCAACATTAGATCTGGCGGACAAACCGTGAACGCTGGGGTTTCGTCGTCGGTTACCGTCACCTTTTGTTGACATGTCGTGGTGTTGCCGCTCATGTCGGTCACGGTCCACGTCACCATCGTGTCGCCGAGATTGAAGATGTCCGGCGCATCATGCATGATCGAATCCACTCCGCAATTGTCGCTTGCGACGGGGATGTCGAGATTCACCGCTGACGCCGTGCAGCCACCCGGATCGGCCGAAATTGTCAGATCCAGAGGACATAATGTGAACGCAGGCGCCTCGTTGTCGGTCACCGTCACCTTCTGTTGGCATATCGCGGTATTACCACCCACATCGGTGACGGTCCACGTCACCATCGTTTCCCCAACGGCGAATGTATCCGGTGCATCGTGCATGATCGAATCCACTCCGCAATTGTCGCTTGCGACGGGGATGTCGAGATTCACCGCTGACGCCGTGCAGCCACCCGGATCGGCCGAAATTGTCAGATCCAGAGGACATAATGTGAACGCAGGCGCCTCGTTGTCGGTCACCGTCACCTTCTGTTGGCATATCGCGGTATTACCACCCACATCGGTGACGGTCCACGTCACCATCGTTTCCCCAACGGCGAATGTATCCGGTGCATCGTGCGTGATCGTATCCACGCCGCAGTTGTCGCTTACCCCGGGCATGACCAACTGAACGGACGAAGCCGTACATTCCCCTAGATCCGTCGAGATCGTCAGATCCTGCGGACAAGACGTGATCACGGGGGATTCGTCGTCCGTCGCCGTCACCCTTTGCTGACAGGTCGCCATGTTCCCGCTCGCGTCGGTCACGGTCCACGTCACGGTTGTGTCGCCGAGATTGAAGATGTCCGGCGCATCGTTTGTTATCGAGTCCATGCTGCAGTTATCAATCGCGACGGGCAACCCGAGATTGACACTCGTTGCCATGCACACCCCCGGATCCGTCGAGATCGTCAGATCCGCCGGGCAGGCCGTGATCGTGGGCGGTTCGCTGTCGGTCACTGTCACCGTTTGTTGACAGGTTGCGGTGTTGCCACCCGTATCAGTTGCAGTCCACGTTACAATCGTGTCCCCTACAGTGAAGAGTATTGGTGTGTCGGGCGTGATCGTGTCTATGACACAGTTGTCATTCGCGACAGGCATGCCGAGATTCACCGCCGATACCGTACACTCGCCTGGGTCGGTGGTGACCGATATGTCGGGAAGACACTGAATCGTCGGGTTCTCGTCATCCGTCACAGTCACCCTTTGCAGACAGGTCGCCATGTTCCCGCTCGCGTCGGTCACGGTCCAGGTAACCATCGTATCGCCGACGGTAAAGGGATTCGAAACGTCATGGATGATCGTATCCACACCGCAATTGTCGCTTACAGCGGGCATATGGAGATTCACGATCGACGCGATGCAATCTCCCGGATCGGCTGAAACCGTCTGATCTGGTGGGCATACCGTGATCTCCGGTGGTTCATCGTCGGTCACCGTCACCGTCTGCTGGCAATTCGTGACGTTGCCGCTCGTGTCGGTCACGGTCCATGTCACCATAGTGTCGCCGGCAGGCAATGTCAGCGGTGCGTCGTTCGTCACAGAAGCCACGCCGCAGTTGTCGCTCGTGGCGGGTGAGACGAGGTTGACACTCGATGCAATACATGCGCCGGCATCGGTGGACAGACTGGCCAGCGCCGTGCAGACGAGTGTCGGCGCTTCATCATCGGTCACACTCACCATTTGCTGGCAGGTCGCGGTGTTCCCGCTCGTGTCGGTCACGGTCCATGTGACGATTGTGTCGCCAACGGAAAAGGCAACCGGTGCATCGTTGAGCACAGTGGCAACACTACAGTTGTCGCTCGTAGTGGGCGTCACCAGATTGACATTCGAGGCCGTGCATGCACCCGAATCCGTTGAAAGGCTCATATCAGCCGGGCAGGTGACAGTCGGCATCGAGGTGTCTTCAGTGATGCAACCACAGCCGACGGTGTCGATCGGCTCACCCACCGGTGTCGATTGACATGCATCGATGATATCCGGTATCCCGTCGACGTCGGCATCCGGAAGCGGCAGAAACGCGATCCAGGCCTCGTCGTCTCCGCTCGGGTTGATGCCGGCGCCCACGATCGTCTGGCCATCGTTGGAGATGCCGGTGGCGGACAGCAGCGTCCAACCGGTCAGGTCCAGGCCATGATCGTTGATCATGACATCCTGGAGGTTTCGTATCCCAAGGGTGACATCCCAGATGAATGCCCGTGTCTCCGTGCTGATCGTGCTTTCTCCCACAATCACGACGCCGTTCACCGAGACCGCCATGGCACGGTTGTCCGATGCGGCTGGCAGGCTCCCCAGACCGACCATCCCCGATTCGGCCGTCCACCGAAATGCCTCGTTCCCCGGAATCCCCAGGTCGGAATGCGACTCGCCTACGACGATCAATCCGTCGGGCGAAACCGCATTGGCCTGGCTGAATGGAGAGACATTTGTCAAGAATCCCAGGCCAACCATGCCACCCGCCTGTGTCCATCGATAGGCCTCAACGCCCATCGGGGAGTTTCCTCTTCCCACGACGACCGAGCCGTCGGCGGAAACATCATGGGCAGTGCTCTTGAAGATGCCGCCGGACAGATCGCCCAGGCCGACCATGCCGCCGGTCTCGGTCCAGCGAAATGCCTCGTTTATGCCGGAGGTGGATGCACTGTTGCCGACAACGACCGATCCGTTGGCCGATGCGGCAAAAGCGATGCTGGAAACAACCCCCCCGGGCAAATCGCCCAGGCCGATGATGCCATTGGCGGCCGTCCAGCAGAACGCCTCTCCGCCCGAGGAGGATTCGCCGAGCCCAACCACCACCGATCCGTCGGCCGAGACTCTGATGGCACTACTGAGCAGGCTTCCGCCCGGCAGGTCACCCAGCCCGATCATTCCACCGGCTTCCGTCCACAGGAAGGCTTCAAAACCTGTCGACGACCAGCCACGGCCCACAATGGCCGCACCGTCTGCCGACACCCCATTTGCCCGACTGAAGAAGCTCCCACCCGGCAGGTCGCCCAAACCCTGAAAACTCGCCGATGGAATGGCCCAAGTAGATGAAACGGATGACAAGCAGATAGTTACAAACATCCCGGCAATCAGTCTGGATTGTTTTCGGTACGGTTGCTGAATTTTCAATGGCATCACGAACCTCTAGCAACCTGAGGCACAACTGTGTGACAAACAGCGAGAATCATCGCGGATCGCAAAAATTTCGGGTGCCATGCTTACACGACCCGGCCGTTTGGGTCGGGTAAGCATGCCGATCCCTTGGGTTTCGGCCTGTCGCCACTTTGTGGTACAGGTTTCCAATCAGCACAGCACCGGGTTCCAACGGGTACCACTATCGTTGAAAATCCTTGTAATGATGGGAACCGCCCTGCCAATACACACCTATATCGGCAAGAATCGCCCCAATCGCATACCCTTCAGAAAGCGCAGATAATGCGGATCGAATGCGAGTCGAATCGAAACGGTCGTGTGCGAGATGGCGGTATGTGGTACGATCCAGCCATGCAAAGCAAAGCCAAAACGGTGGACCAATACCTCGCAGAACTCCCGGCCGATCGGCGCGAGACGCTTTCAGCCGTCCGCGCCGTCATCCTCAAAAACCTGCCGAAGGGATACGCAGAGGGGATGCTTTACGGCGCGATCGGTTACTACGTGCCGCATAGTGTCTACCCTCCCGGCTATCATTGCGATCCCAAAATACCGCTGCCCTTTGCCGGTCTGGCATCGCAGAAGAACTACATGACGATGTCCCTGATGTGCGTGTACGGCGATCCTGAACACGAGGCCTGGTTCCGCGCGGCGTGGACCCAAACCGGCAAAAAGCTGAACATGGGCAAGTCGTGTGTGCGATTCAAGAAAATAGACGATGTGGCGCTAGAAGTGGTCGGCGAGGCGATCCGGCGGGTTCCGGCGAAAAAATTTATCGACTTCTACGAAACGACACTCAAATCCAGACCCAAACGCCCACGCAAGACAGGCACGCCAAAAGGTGGCGCGGCAACTCGGCGCAAAACCAAAAAACGTGTTTAGTCCTCAGCCCTGAAAGAGGGGCGGAACAAAGCCCAGGGCGAAACCCTGGGTTGTGGCTCCATCAGAGCCGCGACCGTAAGGGAGCGGTCATCGCACACTCTCGTAGAACGATCTCTCTCCGTCTGGATCATGACATGCTGTCGCGGGTCCATGACAGAATCGGCGGATTCCATGCTGGCTTCATCCGGGCAGTTTTCGTTTGCCACCGACTTCAGTCGGTGGTGTGCACCCCTCACAATGACCCTCAGCCGGCTTCAGCCGGACTTTCATGACTCAATCACGGCGAACGGTTTCAAAAACAGCCCCGTTCACGGGGCTTCCCCGCGAAGCGGGCTTCAGGCCGGTCACGTTCGGCCGGCCTCACAGCCGCCCAAATCGCATCAAGCCGGCACGGGGCTGGGAACGGTTCGTCGAACCTGCGTCGATAGCGTCGCCGTGATTGCGGCCAACAGATACAAGACCGTCACAATCAAGAGCAGCGCCTTGATGCCGCTCCAATAGGTGATCGACTGGAGCAGCGCGCCCGCCAGCGCCCCCATCAGGTTCGCGCCCAGGGCCTCGTGCTTGCTGGGCGTGAGCGAGAATGAGCGAATGAAGACAAGCCCGCTGAAGAACATCGGCAGCGTCGTCAGGCCGCCCACAATGATCGCCTTGGAGGCAAAGGGCATCGAGGCAAACCGCGAAATATCCACAAAATACAAGGCCAGACAGGATCCGCACAACGCCAGATAGACCGGTACCCGAGGAATGTTGGGGAACCGTTCCGTGATGGCATTGGCCAACAGGACCATGATCAGGACGCCGGAGATGATCACCGCACTCACCCACCAGGTATTGCCCAGGACCACCGACGCCTTGCTGATGTTCTGCACTTCCAACAGGAGGAAGGCCGCGCCCAGAAAGAAAAAGTGCCAGTGGCTCAGAGACCAGCTCTTCAGCA
>CAYXGR010000074.1:8409-11340 GCA_964464525.1 uncultured Planctomycetaceae bacterium | reverse complement strand
AATGTTGAAAAGTCAAAAAATCAAAATTGCAGAAGAAGAGGCCATGGGTTGTGGGGGGGTGTTTGGGGAAGACCGGCTGAAGCCCGGCTTGGGGTATTTCGTTGGTGGGATGACCACCGACTGAAGTCGATGGCAAACGAAAACTGCCCGGCTGAAGCCGGCATGGAATCCGCCGATTCTGTCATGAACCCGCATTTTCAGGCCACGCCGTCGGGGGTATTGCCATGAATCCGGAGTTGGACTACCCTTCCCACGTCTCCTATACCGGCGGCCTCGCTGAGCGAGTGATCGCCTTCGGAGACGGATGCGGTCTCACCGCCTTGTACTCCGCATCGCCGCACACACTTTCCTCGCAATGGACATCGACAGTCGTCTTATGTTCCGGGAGAGTCCCCCATGTCTCACGTTTCTGTTTCACGCGGTCGGATGGCACGTGGTTGGATGGTTCTTGTTGTCGCCCTGTTGGGTTCACTCACCGGCTGCGATGGGATGCTCACCCTTTCGTTTCAGTTCGTGATTCCCGATCGTGCGTCCGACACGGAAACACAGTCGGTCGCGATTCCGCCCGGCGCGGGCCTGGTCGTGAACAATGACAATGGCAGCACGCGGGTCTCGGTCGATCCCAACGCCACGGAGGCGACGATCGAGATCACGCGGATCGCCCTGGCCGAAAACCGGGGCGAGGCCGAAGACCTGCTGGATCGTATCGAAGTCACCGTCGAACCGCCCGACGCCGGAAACCCCAATCTGCGTGTGACCGCTCGAAAGCCGATCAGCGCCACCGGCAACAGCGGCGAGTTCAATTTTGACGTGATGGACGATCAGATCGTCGTGACGGGAATCCTGAGCGCCCGCACGGTCGCCCTAGTTCAGTTGCGCATGACGCTCCCGGCCGGTCACGCGGTTCAGGTGACGAGCGAAAACGGGGCCATCCGCACGCTCGGGCTCGACACCGCGAGCAGCCTGACCACAAAGAATGGCCGCATCCGCGTGACCGATTCGATGGCCGCCCTGACGCTGGACACGGACAATGGCAGTCTGGATGTCGAGGATCATACCGGTTCGCTGGACGCGACGACGCGCAATGGCAGCGTGGAGATCGACCTGCTCGATCTGGCCGCGGGCGATCATGTCACCGCCGAGACATCGAATGGCAGAATCCGGCTGCGCGTGCCGTCGGGCATCGACGCGGAACTGCGGGCGATGACGGACAACGGCATCGTGCTGTTTCGTGCACAGGATTTCGACTCGCTCGCCAACGTGACCGCCGACGTACGAGACGTGACTGCGACACTGAACGCCGGCGGCCCGATCATCGATCTGAGCACACGAAACGGCACGATCAGTATCGATGGTCGTTAAATAAGGCGGGTGTCATAGATCAGAGCCGCGCCCGTAAGGAAGCGGTCAGCGCACGGGCGCACGGGTGCCATGTTTACACGTCCCAGCCTTATCGGGACGGGTAAGCATGTTCGGGTGCGGGTGCCCCATCCTTTGCGAAGCAAAGAGTGGGGAATCACACGTCGTTGAGTGGATTCGTACGCCATCCTTTCCTTCAAAAGGGATAGAGGCCGAGTAGGGTGGGCATTGCCCACCACTTTTTTTCTCCGACGAAAAATCACACATCGCAGTGTGAATCCAACCCCAATCCTTCTTTCGGAATGGATCCATCGATTCTTCATTCAGGCGTCGGTAGAAATAAAAATCACATCCACCGCACTGCCGGCCGGCGCAACCTCGGTCGGCTGATCACGAACCAGCAGCGCGTTGGCCGGCGCCAGACCAAACAGATCGGCCGAACCACTCCAGCCACAGGGCTCAGCCACCATCCCCTGCTCGGGATTGTTCCACACGCGCCCGGGCACGAACGCAGGCCGGTCGTCCCGAGCAGCCTTCAGGTCGCGCGTGAGCGTCGCCCGCCAGCGACGGGGCGGAATCGCCGGCAACCCCTGAAGGCCGCGAACCACCATTCGCACGAACAGCCAGGCACAGACGAACGCGCTCACAGGGTTGCCGGGCAGGCCGAACACGTGCTGGCCGTCGGGGCCTCGGCCGTAGGCGACGGGCTTTCCCGGTCGAATCTTCACTCCATGAAAACGCCAATCCACGCCCAAATCCGCGAAGGTCCTGGGCACCAGATCGTGCGTGCCCATCGACATGCCCCCGACGGCGATGACGACAGGGTGTCGCAATGCCTCGGTGAGCTTCGCGGTCAAATCGCCGGACTCGTCTCGAACGATGTCCGATTCGTGCGGTGTCGCACCGAACTGCCGCATCAGCTCGGCGAGCATCGGGCCATTGCTCTCATAGATCTGGCCGGGCTTTTTGGGGCTGCCCGGCCGGACAAGCTCGTCGCCGGTCGTCGCGATGGCGACGGTCGGCCGGGGATACGCGCATAGAGACGCGGCGCCCGCCGATGCCGCGGCCGCAAGCTGAGCCGAACCCAGCCGGATCGGAGACGCCAGCAGGATGTCACCGGTTCGGCGATCGGTTCCCTGTTTCGCAATGTGTCGCCCCGGCTTCGCGACGACGTGGATCATTACGCGATTTTCGTCTTCGGAAGGGGATGTGTCTTCAACCCGGACGACACTATCGGCGCCATCCGGAACGGGCGCGCCGGTGTTGATGCGCACAGCCTGACGGTCGCCGACGGTTTGATCGCCCGGTCGCCCCGCCGCAACGAGACCCAACACTTCCAGTTCCACGCCGGGCGTCTCGCAGTCGCCCGCGCGCACCGCGAAACCGTCCATCATGGCCTTATTGAATGGTGGATAATCCTCGGAGGCGATCACCGGCGAGGCAAGAACGCGACCGGCGACTACGTCGAACGAGACGGTCTCAGGATCGAGCGGCTTGAGATCGTCACCGATGCGTTGCCACGCGCATTCCAGGCTGATCAGCGGGTGCGGATCCTTTCCCCACGTGGCATCG
>CAYXGR010000074.1:6775-8309 GCA_964464525.1 uncultured Planctomycetaceae bacterium | reverse complement strand
CCGGTCGTTGAACCCTTTGGGGTGCGACTCGTGCCAGGCCCAGGCGCTGGCGATGATGTTCTCCAGATCATCATGTTTCGGCGTCCAGCCGAGTTCTTCCCGAATTTTACTCGCGTCTGCATAAAGCGTCGGCACGTCTCCCGGCCGACGACCCTCTTCCACGACCGGGATAGCGTGGCCCGTCACCCGGCGGGCGACTTCGACCACTTCGCGGACGCTGGCGCCGTGACCGGTGCCCGCATTATAGAAGCGGGCATCACCCGGCTTCAGCACCTCGAGCGCTCGCAGGTGAGCGTCCGCCAGATCCTCAACGTGGACGTAGTCTCGAACACAGGTGCCGTCGGGCGTGTCGTAGTCGGTTCCAAAAATCTTGATCTGTTCGCGCCGGCCGAGCGGGACCATCAGCACATTCGGAATCAGGTGCGTTTCCGGATCGTGGTCTTCGCCGATAGTCGCGTCGGCGCTCGCCCCGGCGGCATTGAAATAGCGCAGGGCGACGAACCCAAGATTCCAAGCCGCAGCAGAATCGGCCAAAGCCCATTCGACCGCGAGCTTGGCCCGAGCATACGGACTCTCCGGCATTCGGCGCATATCTTCGACAAGCGGCATGCGACCGGGAATGCCATAGACGGCACAGGTGGAGCTAAAGACGAACTTGCGGACATCGTGGCGCTTCATAGCCGTCAGCAGCCGGACCGAATTGCCCACATTGTTGTCATAGAACTTGAGCGGTTCCAGCACCGACTCCCCTACCTCGATAAACGCGGCGAAGTGGACGACGGCCTCAAATTGTTCACGAGAAAAAATATTGTCCAACAGTGCAGCGTCCGCAAGATCGCCTTCGCACAGGCGTGCATCCGCACACACCGCGGGTGCGTGTCCCGCCGAAAGGTTGTCCAGCACGACGACCTCGTGACCAGCACCCAACAGGGCACGGACGGTATGGCTGCCGACGTAGCCGGCGCCTCCGGTGACCAGAACTTTCATTCAACAGACTCCCATGGGTCGAGTAACTACGTTCATTATCAGGGCTTACGGTTCACCACGCCAATTGAATACGAGAGAACAGACCATATTCATTATCGGACATGGACTGAAAAAGTCGCCTTTATCAGCATTGATAAGACTGTTCTGCTGATCTTATAGCACGTTCGATGCCGATCTTTACCGGTGGGCGGCGCTTGCGTTGCCCATGTGATTGATGGCTCGTTCCGAGGTGCGCCATTGCGGGGTGTGTGCGATCGGAGCGTTAATGGAGAACCAATGATGACTAATCTGCTCTGTGACAGTATTACGCCTTGGGTTGATATCTATCAGAACTTTATCGACGTGATCTGGTCGTTCTCGAGTTTCTTAGGCGGCACGAAGCCCGTCGCATCAGAGCTTCTCGGCAGCGTCTTCGGCTGTACCTTCTGATCGGATCGCGAGCGCCTGGTCGCTGCCACTATTGCTCCATTCAATTCGTATATAGGATGGGGGGCATCGGCGTCCCGCCGGTGCGTTGCCGTTGTTTGTTGTGGTTGATCAAGTCGAC
>CAYXGR010000074.1:4067-6675 GCA_964464525.1 uncultured Planctomycetaceae bacterium | reverse complement strand
GGATGGGTCATCTGACCCATCTGTTGATCGTGTGGATCAGGGTCTTAAACAGGCCAACACCCACACCCTAATCGTTCGATTCAAAAAACAGCGTGCCTGTTCGGACGGCCCGTCTTCTCAAAACGGCGTGTCGTCATCCTCGCCAAACGAACCACCGCTATTATCGAAGGGCATGTCCGCACGATCCCCCTCATCGCCGTAATCGCGAATATAGTCGGCGGCGGCATTGTCAAACCGCGTGTATTTCGGTGTGAAGTGCAGTTGAACGACGCCGGTCGGGCCGTTGCGCTGCTTGTCGATGATCAGTTCCGCCTTGCCCTTCATCTCCGCCAGAGCTTCGGGGGAGTTCTTGTCGGCATAATACTCCTCGCGATGCAACAGGATGACGACGTCGGCGTCCTGTTCGATCGCACCGCTTTCTCGCAGATCGCTCATCCTCGGGCGATTGGTACTTCGGCCCTCGACCTGCCGGTTGAGCTGCGCCATCGCGACGACGGGCACTTCCAGTTCGCGCCCGAGCGCCTTCAGGCCGCGGCTGATGGCCGATATTTCTTGCTGTCTGTTTTCCTTGCCGGCCGGATCGCACATGAGTTGAAGATAATCGACGAAGATAACCTTGATGTCTTCGCGCATCTTCAGTCGACGGGCCTTGGCGCGAACTTCCATGATGCTCATGCTGGGAGAATCGTCGATGAAAATGGGCCGTTCCCACATGGCATCGGCCGCCTGCTTCAACTGGGACATCTCCACTTCGTTCAGGCGGGCGTGACGAATCTTATTCATATCTACGCGTGCCTTGGAACAGAGCAGCCGCTGGGCAACCTGCATCCGGCTCATCTCGAGCGAGAAGAAAACCGCGGGATGGCCCTGCCCGTGATTTTCTTCGACTCCGATGTGCTCGAGCATCGAAAGCCCCAGCGCCGTCTTGCCCATGCTCGGCCGGGCGGCGATCACGATCAGATCGCCGAACTGGAACCCCCCGGTCATGGCGTCCAGCTCGGTAAACCCCGTGGGAACGCCGGTGACCAGCTCCTCGTCCGACTGAATCTGCTCAAATGTCTCGACGATGAATTCCCGAATCGAGACGGGCTGATTCGTCACCCGCTGCTCGGTGACTTCGAAGAGCGTCCGCTCCGCATGATCGAGAACTTCCTGAGCGGGTTCGTTCTCGTCGTACGCCGCCTGCGTGATTTCACCGGTGGCGGTGATAAGATCGCGCAAAAGGGACTTGTCCCGGACGATTCGGGCGTAGTGCTCGATGTTGCGGGGTGAGGCGACGGAGTTCCAGAGCTCGATCAGGTATTCGCGACCGCCGATCTCCTCGAAGATATTCCGCCGACGGAGTTCCTCCTCCATGACGACGAGTTCGATCGGCTTGTTGTGGTCATACAAGTCAACGATCGTCTCGAACAGGAGGCGGTGATCCGGCCGGTAGAGCCGCTGCGACTCGTCCCGAGGGATGATCGGCAGAACCAGGCCGATGTATTCGCGATTCTGATCGTACAGCATCGAGCCCAGCAGGCTCATCTCGGCTTCGAGATCCTGCGGCGGCATCCGCCCGCCGGCAACGGGATCAGTCCGCCGGGCGGTCGGTCCCGGCTTCACCGGCTTCGACAACGGGGTCTGGATGGGTGGCTGGGTCCGGGCCGGTGTCATCGGTGACCTCCATTTCACTTGCTTCTTCCTCGTCGTCGGAGTCGAGCGATTTCTCGGCGACGATCCAGACCTTGACCTCGGAGGTGATCTCGTCGGCGAGGACGATGTCGGCCTGATAGGTTCCGACTTCCTTGAGGTTGTGGGTCATCTTGATCTGATCGGGATGCACCGAGTGTCCCTCTTCGAGCAGGGCACTGGAAATTTCGCGCGGGCCGACCGAACCGTAGAGATGACCGTCCGGCGTGCAGGCGGAACTGATCGTGACTTCAACGCCGTCGAGTCGCGACTGGGTCTCCAACAGCATGGCGCGGCGCTTCTCACGCTCGGCAGCGGCGATCTTCTTGTCTTCCTCGATCGCCTTGAGATTTGCCTTGGTGGGTTCGAGCGCGAGGTGATGCGGAAGCAGATAGTTTCGGGCATACCCCGACTTGACTTCGACAACATCGCCACACAAACCGAGGTTCTGAATATCTTTTCGCAGCAGCAGCTTCATAGTGTTCGTTCCTATCAGCAGAAGGGCATCAGGCCGATGAACCGTGCTCGCTTGAGAGCACGGCGGCTCATGCGTTGGTGTTTGGCGCAGTTGCCACTTCTCTTTCTGGCAAAGTGTTTTCCCTGGGACGTGACCATCTTCTGGATCACGGGAAGTTCCTTGTAATCGATCTCCGTGGCCTTTTCTTTGCAGAACCGGCACTTCATCGCCTCGCGCGTTTTCAAGCGACGCTTCTTCTTGATCGGGGTCTTCTTTTTCCTGAACATAGGCTTGTATATTCCTCTTTCAAAGACACACTGCTATAGCAGGGTGGGCACCGCCCACCATTTGTTTCTCCGTCAAGTAGGGTGGGCACCGCCCACCGCTTGCCTAAAACGGCACATTGTCCCCAACCGGCGGAGACGACTCCATCGGCGGAGCCTCCTGCATCGGCGGAGCCTCGTTGTACGCATTGCTCGT
>CAYXGR010000074.1:0-3967 GCA_964464525.1 uncultured Planctomycetaceae bacterium | reverse complement strand
CGCGGGCCGCCTCGGGGGCCGCTCCCCCCGCGCCGAGCATCGCCTCGCGGACCACGATCTTCGTAACGACTCACGGGCTTCGGCGGATCGGCTTCGAGCGATCGTTGGATCAGTTCCGGCGTCATCTTGTCTTTCCGCAGGAGCAGGGCGCGCAGGCACTTCTCACTCAACTGTACGTCGCGCTCGATCCCCGGAAGCTTGTCGGCCTCGGCCTCGAAATAGGTCAGGGCATACAGACCCCGCTTATGACCGCCGATCGGATAAGCCAGCTTCCGCTCGTCCCAATTCTTGATCCCCAACAGTTTGGCGTCGGCTCGGTCCATGAGCCGATTGATTTCGACCTCGGCATCCGACCAGTTCGAGGACAGGGCGGGATCGAACAAAAACATGCCTTCATAAACTTTCACAGGACTTCACTCCTCAATGAATCGCCACGTCATGCACCCATCGCGACTCGGCGCCAAGCGACGCTCGATTCGACATCGGCCTGCGTGCATCATGGTACTCTTTTCTCATCAAACCGGCCACGGAGCCGGACATCATTCCTTCGATTCGGACCGGTTGGTCCGGTTCATCGCCTGGTCAATTCCCATCCGAAACCACTGCTCAACCGCGTCGGCTGCACCCATCACGGCCTGTTCGGCCTCCTCTCGTTCGGACGCAGCGAAGTGCGACAATACAAAGTCGGACACGCTTCCACGGGCCGGCCGGCCGATTCCAATGCGAACCCGCGCCACGTCATTTGTGCCCAACTGCCGCAGAATATCGCCGAGGCCCTTCTGACCCCCAGCCGAGCCTCGGGCTCGCATACGCAGCTTGCCCAGCGGCAGATCCACGTCGTCGGAAACAATCATCAGATCCTCCGACGGGCACTGAAAAAAACTCACAGCCGCCTGAACGCTCTTGCCGCTGAGGTTCATGTAAGTCATGGGCATCAGCAACATCAGTCGATGGTCCTCGGCATGCCCCTCGGCGACGAGACCGGAAAACTTGTTCCGCCATTGACTCAGTTGCCATCGCTCGTTCAACAGTTGGACGGTTCGGAAGCCGACATTATGCCGGGTATCCGCGTATTCCCGCCCCGGGTTTCCCAATCCGACGATCAGTTTCATAGTCTCTTGCGTCGGCTGCCTGCTGGCTACGACTTCTCCTCACCAGACTCCTCCTCGGCCTTGCCCTTGGAGATCACCTCGGGCTCGGCGATGGGGGCCTCGCCCTCCCCATCGACGGGAGTCTCGGTAGCAGCGATCGGCAGGCGAACCATGCCGACGACGGCCTCCGGATCGGTGATGGCGGTCATGCCGTCGGGAAGTCCAATATCCTTAAGATACAATATCTGATCAAGGCCGAGATGGCTGATATCCACGCGGATAGAATCGGGAATCTCGGAGACCACGCATTCAATTTCTATATCCGTCAATTCATGGCGAAAGAGTCCACCTTCGCCGACGCCCTCGGGAGTGCCTCGAAACTCGAGCGAAACGTTGAGGGTGATCCGCTCGGTGAGATCCACCCGTATCAAATCGACATGGATGGGGTTGGTTCCGAGGTAATCATATTGCACGTCCTTGAACTGGCAGGCCTGGATCGTACCGTCCATGTTGAGATTGACGACGTGCAGACGGTGTTCGAGTTGCTGTTCGACATCGTGCGTGTCGAGCGAGAGGGTCGCGGCTTCTCGACCGTGGCCATACAAAATCGCGGGAATCTTGCCACTGCGACGCAGCCGCGCCGTGGCTCTCGATCCGGCGGCCTTCCGAGATTCGACACTGAGTGTGGGTATTTCCATGATGAAATCCTCTACGCCTTCATAAATAAACTACTGACTGATTGATGTTTGTGTATCCGGGCGATCGCCTCGCCCAGGATGTCGGCAACACTGAGCACGACAAGATCGGGTAATCGCTGGCGGGCCTCGTTGGTCACCGGGATGGTATTGGTCACCGCGATCTCGGCCAGAGGGGCGTTACCCAGCCGATCGAAGGCCGGGCCTGCGAAGACCGGGTGAGTCGCGGCACCGCGAACGCTGCGGGCGCCGCGTTCCTTGACGATCCGGGCTGCTTCGCACAGGGTCCCGGCCGTGGCGATCATGTCGTCGATCATCAGAACGTCCCGACCCTCGACCGAGCCGATGATGTTGTGCATGACGGTGCTGCTGCCGCTTGTTCGACGCTTGTCGATGATCGCCAGTTCACAACCCATTTTTTCCGCATAGCGACGGGCTCGTTTCACATTCCCAATGTCGGGACTTACCAGGACGACGTTTTCGACGTCGAGATTCTGAAAATGACGCGTGAATGCGGGCTCCGCGTGGAGATGATCCAGAGGAATGTCGAAAAACCCCTGAATCTGAGCGGCATGGAGGTCCATCGCCAGAACCCGGTCGGCACCCGCCTCCGTGATCAGGTTGGATACCAGCTTCGCCGTGATCGGAACCCGACCCTCCTCCTTGCGATCCTGCCGGGCATATCCGAAATAAGGCAGAACCGCGGTGATACGCTTGGCCGAGGCACGCCGAAGACAATCAATAAAGACAAGAAGCTCGATCAAATTGTCGTTCACCGGGCGACAAGTGGACTGCACCACAAAGACGTCGCGGCCGCGCACGTCGTCGTGCAGCTTGATGAACAACTCCCCGTCGGGAAAAGTTTCGGCGTGGACACGACCGGGGTGAATGTCCAGATAGTTGCAGATCTCGTCGGTCAACGCCGGGTTCGAACGGCCGCTGAAAACCTTCAAGTCGTCGGTCGCATTCAACATGAAGGGCTCCCCGGTGAACATTTCGAACTGAGAGAGCCTCCCTCTTCCCCATCGATCGACGCCGGCGGCGGCCTTCGGACGACCTTCGTCGCCCGGCGATGCGAGGATGGATGGGAATGATTGCGCGATTCGCCAGTCGTGTCGAAGGCCCTGAGAACGCCGGGGCCGAGGGTTGTGCCGTCTTCGATCACGGCGCCGGAAGTAACATAGGCATAGGGGCCGACGAGGCAATTCGAGCCGATCCGCGCGTTTCCCTCGATCGTGCTGAACGGCTTGATTTCCGAATCGGGGCCGATCTGTGCGCGACTGTCGATCCAGGTGGTCGACGGATCAATAATCGTCACCGCGTTGTCCATCCAGCCCGTCTGAATACGACGCTGCATCCGTCGCGCAACATCGGCGAGGTCGGCCCGGGAATTGATGCCGACCGCATCGTCGGCGGGAACGCGCGTCACCGCCTGAACAGTCTTGCCCAACCCGCGCAAAATCTCGAAGACATCGGTAATGTAATATTCGCCCTTGGCGTTGTCTGGACGGATATCGTGAAGGGCGGAGAACAGGACGGGGGCGTCGAAGCAATAATAGCTCGGATTCACCTCGCAAATCTCAAGCTGTTCGGCGGAGCAGTCGCGGTGTTCGACGATCCGCTCGAAGCCGCCGTCGGAATCCCGCAGGATACGCCCATAGCCCGAGGGGTCCTCCAGCACAGTCGTGGCGAGCGAGGCCGCGGCACCGGCCGAGCGATGCTCCTCGATAAGATCCCGAAGCGTCTGCTCCCGGATCATCGGCATGTCCCCCGCGAGTACCACCACATCACCGTCGAATCCGCGAAGCGCCTCCTCGCAGACCAGGACGGCGTGACCGGTCCCCTTCTGTTCGGATTGCTCGACAAATCGCAGGGCGGAATCGTCCGCGTAGGTTTGCGTGATCAGATCCTTGCCGAAACCGACAACAATGAAAAATTGATCAATGCCCGAATTGCCGCAGGCGCGAAGGACATGGGAGAGCATGGATCGGCCGCAGATGTCGTGCATCACCTTGGGCAAGTGGCTCTTCATCCGGGTCGACTTGCCGGCGGCGAGAATGATCGCGGCCAGAGCCCGGTCACGCACGTCGGGAGATTGTTCCGATCCATCGTCAGTCATGCTCAGCAAGACTCCAAAGCAAATAAAAACCCGCGGCACCGGTTTCCAAAATCTGTGGCACC
>CAYXGR010000073.1:0-11391 GCA_964464525.1 uncultured Planctomycetaceae bacterium | reverse complement strand
TAGCCGTGATCGTTCATGATCTTCAAGAAGTCGAGATCGAACATCTCGACGTGGGAGACGTGGGCCTCCACCGCCGCCTGTCCGCTGACCCGATCGGCGGGAAAGTGGTGCCAGAAGCCGACCGGCGCGCGGTCAGGACGGCGGCCTTCGATGACGCTGAGGACGCGTTCGATTCGGTTCATGGGTGTCTCCGATGAGGATGCTCGCGATTGTGCGTAGATTGTTTTCTGTTGTGTGGTTGTGCGGTATCGCATGGCCAAGTTTGACTCACAGGTCCCGACTTGCCGGAACCTGTGAGTCAAACTTGACCATGCCACCCCTTCCATCTCAGTTTTGGACGTTGACGGTGATGTTGAAGTCGAACACGTTGAGCGAATGGTCGAAGGTGAAGACGATCGTATTGCCACAGTCGAAGTCGTCGCCATCCCGCAGGACGTTGGTCTCGTCGCTCGGGGTGCCGATCGACTGAAGCTCGGCCTTGTCGATGATGATGGCGCGGAGATCGTCGCAGTCCGTAGTCAGGGTCGCCGACTGACCGGCGGGGATGGCGAACTCCCGGCGGGTGCCCAGGGTGGTGAGGATCGCCTTGAGCACGTTTTCGTCGCCACTGGTATAGACGATCGCCCTAACCTCGTGGCTGCCGTTGTTCACAAGCTGAATCGTGACGCTCGTGGGATCGAACAGGCCGTTGAAGGCGCTGCACCCGGCCACGGTCCAGGGAACACACAACAACAATGAAAAACAGACGCGCCGAAACATGGTGATTCCTCCCAGATTGTTCGTTCCACGTGAAGCAGGCTGAAGAACCCACACTTTATTATATATTCCAAGAATATGTTAGTGGAGTTCATATCAGAGCCGCGCCCGTAAGGAAGCGGTCGGCGTTCAATAGGGAGGGCCGTTTGACTTGGAAGATGACCGCTCCCTCATGGTCGCGGCTCTGATAATCAAAACATTTCAAACACCCTCAATCATGCTCCGTGCCATGGCGATCGCCGCCTTGCGATCGGGTAGCTCCTCGTTCAGTTGGGCAGTGTACACACGATCCAGAATCATTTTATAGCGCGGGCCCGTCGGCAGGCCCATCTTCATGAGATCGTCGCCACTCAGCAGCGGTGGGGGAGTAACGTCGGCGGCGGGGATTTGGGCCGCCCGGTCGCGGATTGCATCGTGGGGTTTCAGATCCTGCCCGCTTGCCCTGCGCTTCGCGGCGAACAGAATCAGCAATTCGTCGAAGGCAGCGTGGGCCATGAGGCGCTTCAGGTCTGCGAGCGTGAGCGCATCGGGATCGGCCGGGGCGTCCTGATTGCCAACGAGCCAGCCGACGGTTGCCTGCGTTTCATTGCTGCAGCGCAGGGCGCGACAGGCCCTGTTCACCTGCTTCCGCATCAGGGGGTGAAGCAAGGCCGCGAGGCCGAGTTCGAATCGGGCCGACTCCGGTAAGGCCGCCAGAACGGAGATGCTGCGTTCCTCTTGGCCGCTGAGCAGGTCCGCGCCCGTCCAGAGATGGAGCAGGATGCCCGAACGCTGGAGCAGCTTGACTGCCAACGACCGGCTCGGGTGCGAGAGGATCATCTCCAGTTCCATCCTGATCCGCTCGGGGCTGATCTTGGCGATTTCCGCGGCGTGGTGACGCATGGCCTCCCACGTGACCGGGTCGATTTCAAAATCCAGCCGGGCGGCGAATCGGACCGCGCGGAGGAGGCGGAGGTGATCCTCGGCGAACCGTTGTTCCGGCTCGCCGATGGCGCGGATGATTCGGGCCTCGAGGTCCGCCCGGCCGCCCACGTAGTCCATCACCTGATCGGCTACAGGATCGTAGAACATGCCGTTGATGGTGAAATCGCGGCGACGGGCGTCGTCTCGCGGGTTGGTGAAGGCGACGCCGGTCGGCCGCCGGCCATCGGCATAGGCAAGGTCGGTGCGGAAGGTGGCGACTTCGATCGCGAAGCGGCCGATGCGGACCAGGACGACGCCGAACTTGACGCCGACCTTGACCGTTCGCTTGAAAAGCCGGAGAACCTGGTCGGGCGTCGCCGAGGTGGCAACGTCGTAGTCCTTGGGCGGATTGCCCATCAGCATGTCGCGGACGCAGCCACCGTTGAAGAGGGCGACGAAGCCAGATTTCTGGAGACGGCGGACCACGTCCAACGCCGCGGCGCGGGGGCTCGTCGGCGAGGGGTTCTTGTTGTGTCTGCCGTCACGGGCCTGGTCGGTCAAGGGAATACGCATCCAATAACGTCAATTTATCCATCGAATCGCCGCTGCCACCCATCGTCAATTCGTCATATGCTCATTCTCGACTCAGCATCGTCACGGCCATCGTACCCCAGGTTCGGCGTTCGATTGTTTGCCAACCGCCGGGGAGCGTCTTCGGCAGGATGCATCGATCGGCATGCCGCCACAAGACCAGGGCGTCTGCCTCGACGGGGATTGATTGGCCGAGCCGGGCCGTCACGCGGCCCATGATGGATTCATCGGAAACCTCCTCGCTCAGTCGGTAGGGTGGATCGAGAAAGACCAGGCCGAAGCCGCGGCCGTCCGGGGGGCGGATCGTGGCGGATTCGGCGGGGCAATTCACGACGGTCGACGATTCTTGGAGACCGATCCGTGCGAGGTTTTCTCGGAGACAGGCCAGCGCCCGGCGATCGGTCTCGACAAATGCGCAATAGGTCGCACCCCGCGAGAGGGCCTCGATGCCCTGGCTGCCCGCGCCGGAAAAAAGATCGCAGGCGTTGATCGCCGGAAGCTGACCGGGCATCGCCAGCCGGGCGCCGAGCCAATCGAAGAGCGAGGCCTTGACACGGTCGATGATGGGGCGGGTGCCGACACCGGGCGGGGTTTCGAGTCGATGTCTTCGATATCGTCCGGAGATGACACGCATAGGGGGATAGTATAGCGGTACTAGCCGGGGTTGATTGTCCTGGTGCCTAGACACCCTTGTTCTTGTGGGTTTTTCGGGAAGATTACCCCCGAACCGTGACCCTGCGAGGGTGAATGATACTTCACATCGATCAAAAACAACGACACACCGGCGGGACGCCGATGCTCCCCCGATTGACGGTCTGCGGGGGGGTTCATAGAATCACGGCGGGAGGGGGATTCGGGATGATTTCGCATACGTCAAGGATTTTTTCGGGATGAAGATACCACCGGTCAAGGGGACGCGCGACCTGTATCCGGAGCGGTTCGCGCCGATTCGGCGGATTTTCGATGTCTGGCGGAGTGTCTCGCTGCGGCACGGCTTCGAGGAGTTCGAAGGCCCGACGCTGGAGCTGCTCGACCTCTATCAGGAGAAGAGCGGCGACGAGATCGTCGGCCAGCTTTATCGGCTGACGGATGCCGGAGGGCGCGACTTGGCCCTTCGGCCGGAGATGACGCCGACGCTGGCTCGGATGGTCGCCGCCCGGCTCAATACGCTGCCCAGGCCGATCAAGTGGTTCTGCATGCCGAAGCTTTTTCGCGGTGAAAACGTTCAGCGGGGCCGGCTGCGAGAGTTTTTTCAGTGGAACGTGGATGTCATCGGCACGGCGGATGTGATCGGGGACGCGGAGTGCATTCTGGTGGGGGTCGAGGCGCTTTCGGAACTGGGTCTGAGCGACGCGGATTTCGTGGTTCAGATCAGCAATCGGCGTCTGATCGCGGCGTTGCTGTCCGCGGCTGGGATCGCGGAATCGGCGCATGGCGGGGCCTACGCGTTGATGGACAAGGCGGGGAAGATGGATCCGTCGGAGCTGTCGCGTCGTTGGGGGGCGGCCTACGGCGAGCAGATTTCCTACGCGGCGTTGTCGGATCTTCTCAGCGCGGGGGACTTGGATTCGCTTCGGTCGGCGGCAGCAGGGATCGGCGGCGAGACGGCCGAGCTGGCCTCGGCCCTGGAGGAGACAACTCGTCTATTTACATTATTACAGGATTTTGGAATTATAGAATTCTGTGAATTGAACCTCCGCATCGTCCGCGGCCTGGCCTACTACACCGGCCCGGTCTTCGAATTCTACGACCGATCCGAACAGCATCGCGCCATCTGCGGCGGCGGGCGATACGATGATCTCCTCGGAAAACTCGGAAAAAAACCCGAACCCGCCGTCGGATTCGGAATGGGGGACGTTGTGCTCTCGCTCATCCTCGATGAACGCGGTCTGCTCACCGCCGAGCGACCGGCCCGAGCCGTCTTCGTCGCCGACGCCGCCGAGGGTCTCCGCGACCGGCTTCACCGCGTCGTCGTCGCACTCCGCCGCGCGGGGATCGCCACCGAGTTCAGCTATACGCAGCCGGCCCTCGCAAAACAACTCAAGGCCGCCGACAAACGCGGCTGTGCATTCACGATTATTCTCGGCGACGAAACGCGTCAACAGGATCTGGTACAGATCAAGGATATGGCGGGGGGGCAGCAACGAGATGTTCGACTGGAGGATCTTCTGGCCGAACCTGAGAAGTTTCTACAACCCCAGGAACCATGAACATTCGAACCATGAGCATTCGGCGAAGCCATTACGAGATAGCATTCGAGACCTACCTCGATCGGCGGGGCACCCCGTGTGTGGCCGTGGAGGATTATCCCGAAGTCACCCGGTCGCGAACCGGGGCCAAGCGGTTTGATTACATCGTCTACCCGCCCTCGGGGCCGGCCGCCCTGGTGGATGTGAAAGGGCGGAAGTCACGTCCGACCGGAGCACGCGGCGACTGCCGGCAGAAGACCTGGGTAACGAAGGCCGACGTAGAGGGTCTCCTCTCATGGCAGGCGGCCTTCGGGGACAATTTCACCGCGGCCCTCGTATTTGCCTATTGGATCGAAGGCCCGGCGAGCAGCGGGATCGATTCGAAACAATACGCACAATCTCCTGCATTCACGCTGGCCGGTCGAGACTACAGCTTCTGGATCGTGCCGATTTCGGAGTACGCCCAACATCAGAAACGCCTGTCGAAGAGCTGGGATACGGTCTCCGTTCCCGTGGCGGTCTTTCGACGGATCAGCCGGCCATTGAAAAATGCCTGGCTGCCGGCACCGTGTTGATCATGCACATTTTCTGGTGGGGGGCCCGGCACTGCTTGAAGCAGTGGCACACGGGATCGGCACTGCTTGAAGCAGTGGCACACTTGCGTATAATGGGGTACGGAAAGCGATGTCAATGGACATACCCTTTATGAAAGTCTCCATCCATAAGATCCAAAGAAGTGCAATTGACGCGGCCTGTCGGCATAGGGCCACTTTCTCCCTGTCTCGTTGGCGTCGCCGATTCGTGCTCCTGCTGCTTGTGTGGGCCGTGACGGCCTTGATGTCGGCACCCACGGCCTGGGCCCAGTCCGCGGATGATCCGGCGGCCCGTGCGGACAATATTGAGAAACTGGAGATGGAACGGCCGATCGCGGAATACATCTGCGCCGGGGGGTTTCTGATGGCCGCCATGGCCATCGGGTTCAAGCCCAGCAAGCGGACGCACGATTAGGGCCCGAACTGCGGGCGGCACCGGTTGATCGCACACTCCGTTGGAAGGGACCGGCCGCACCCACAAGTGCCATACTTTTTGAACCATCGGCCAAACCACCGCATAGGAAGCAAACCCATGTCAAAACGAGTCCTGATCGTCCTGCTTGCGGGCGTCAACCTGGCACTCCTGGCCACTCTGATTCTGTCCCGTTGGACCCTGCCAGCGGCCCATGCCCAGGCCGCTCCGCTCGGTCGGAACTTCGCCATGGTAGCCGGTGAAATCAACGATGGCCGCGATGCCCTCTATGTTCTCGATTTATCGAAAAGACTGGTTCATGTCTTCGTGCCGAATCGGGATCAGAACAATCGACGCATGTTCTATGAGGGCTATCGGGATCTCCAGAGAGATTTTCGGGGCGGTCGCTGAGAATCCAGGGATAGGCTTAACGCGCGGGGGTCGCGGAGAAACGCAGAGGTTTTGGGAGAAGATTCATGCGGGATAACAGAAACCTGGTCATCGCCGTTCTCTCGATCACCGCGGTCGTTCTGCTCGTGGGCATCCTCGTTTCGGATCCGGATCGGGCCCTGGCCATCGGTCAGCTCGATCGTGGCGGGGATTATATCATGCTGACCGGCCAGTTCAGCGACAACAGCGAGCTTCTGTACATCACCGACGCCGCGGCCCGGCGGCTGAATGTGTATGGGTATAATTCGACGAACCGGCAGTTTGTGCTCTGGGATTCAATCGACCTGACGCGGATGGTCGGAAAAAAGCGCAGGAAATGAATCTGAAGGCTGGTGAGAGGACAGGGATTGGTCCCCCCTGTCGAATGCAACATAAGATATCTTATCGGACCTTGTGAAAGTCCCGTCTTTTTGGCCCCTTACGGCCCTTTTTCAGCTCTTACCTCTTACCCGAATTCTTCGCACATTTCATCCGAGATCGATGGCGATGCCAGGGCGCGACCCGTCTGTTTTCGTGGGTGATGGCCCAGAGACCGGAGGTGATCCTCAAGGCTGCTTCGCCTGTTGGGGTGAGGCTATATCGATTTCGGGCGGTTGTCCGGACCAGGCCGGCCCGTTCCAGGGTACGAAGATGGTGATAGAACGGGCCCGGCTTGAGCGAGACGGCTTCGGCCAGCGATTTGTGGGTCTGTTCGCCGGATTCCAGGGTGATCAAGAGCCGGATTCGATCTGTGTGTGCAAGACCGACGAGAATTCGAGCGATCGATTCTGACGCAGGACTCGTGATGCATGCCTGTTTTCGGGGGGATTGCTCCCAGGCGACGGTTTGAATGGAGAGGACTGTTTCCGAGCGTTCGGCCAGTGCGATGAAGACGCCCTTTCCGGCGTCGCCGTCGCCGGCCCGGAGTTTAGGGAAGAACGATTCCGGTCCGATTGGAACCGGTTTTTTCGAACCGGATCGTGTGGTTTTCGGTGTGGTTTTCGATTTCGGGCGTTTGGATCGGGCGGACTTTTTGGCCCCCCCTGCCGAGGCGGACGTGTTTTTTGTCCCGGTCGACCGAGAAAGTCGCCCCCCCTGCCGGGCCTTTTTTTTCTTTTTCCTGTCCATTTTCGAGGTTGCTGTCGCGTGGGTTCGCATGAATGGGCTCCTGACATGAAATCTATATTCTATTATTCTAGTACTACGATATTACAGTATAACATAATATAAGTAAAATGGCAAATCCACAGGGCCGAACCCGCCGGGTCCATGAAACCAGATAGGCTCAGCCCGCCGAGATAAGCTGATCGCACCAGTCTGTTTTTCTCACAAGAGATTCGATTCAGAGCCGAGTCCATCAGAGCCGCTCCTTATCAGAGCCGCGACCGTAAGGGAGCCGGTCATCACCCCCTTCCCAGAACGATTCCAGAAGATCAAGACAATGACACACTGCCGATGGAATGACGACTGCACGATCGCTGTTGAGTCCACACCCACCGCTCCCTTACGGTCGCGGCTCTGATCAGTTGGCGAGAAATACGGGCCAGCCGGCTCCGGGCCTTGGAATCGGCCCCGATTGAATGGGTCTGAAGACAGGCCCGCGACGGGCAAGCCCGTTGAACGTAGCTGCTCCGCTGATTGGATCAGGCGGCTGTGCCGAGCGGGGTCGTTTGACGGCGCCGGCGATAGGCGATCACACCGTAATAGGTCGCCACGTAGCCGATCGCGCCGCAGATCCCCCCCACCACCAGGCACCCCACGACCAGTTCGAGGCCGATCCCACGGAAGATCGGCCAAAATTCACTCCAGAAGGCCCCGTCGAAAACGCGCCACAAGCCATACTCATTCAGGAATGCCAGCAACTCGGCCTCCCGCGCCGCCGTCGAGGCCGCGCCCAATTCATCGCCGAAGTGCAGCAAGACTCGGCCGATCTTCCAGTTGAACACATAGACCGGCATCGCCGTGATCGGATTCGTCAGCAGGACCGGCAACACCCCCGATACCCGGTTCGCGCGGAGCAGCATCGCCAACAGCCAATAGATCACGATCTGGGCGCCCATGGTCGGCGACCATCCGACCACGAAACCCAGGAATACCCCCCACGCGATCCGGTGCGGCGTATCGTCCAGGTGAAGGATATTCTTTCGGATCGGCGTACGAACCCAACGCCAGAATCGAGACCCCATGTATTCGCCTGCTCCCGTCTCAACAAACAAACGCCGAAACGTCGAAACGTCAAAACGTCAAAATTAAAAAACAATAAACAAAAACAACAACAAACAAAATCTGCACGCTAAAAAACAATGGGTCCGGGTGAATAGGGGTGAGGTTATTCCCTGTTCGCTCGGGTTGGGTGGACCGGTCTGGCCGCAGCAGGGCTGCAGTTACTCGCAAGGCCCACGGTCTAAAGACTGTGGCGCTAGACCGTGCCACCGATCGAATCCTGTGCGTTCAGGACACCAGGGCACGTATCACATTACCGGTCGCTGTCAGATTTTTCATCGATCTCCGCTCTATTTCATCGATCGTCGTTCTGACGGTAAACCGTAACCGTCGTGGGCCTATGGAACGCCCGAATTCCCCATTTTTCGTTCATTAACCGTGGTTGGCCCCGTCGAGAAGGGGTGCCCGGGGCAAACCGAACACCCGATCTTCCCCCACCATGACACCCTCCCTGGAAGAAAAGACCTGCCAAGGCAGGTTATCCCTGAGTGGCTGGGATTGACACGACGTCCTCCCATCCGTCAGAATGGATGATAAGAGAAGACTCAGGGGGAGTCCAAGCCAAGGAAAGAAACACACCGCCGCACCAAACAGCCTGCCTACAATGCAATAAGGAACGGATGCCTTAGAATCTATTTCACAAAGACCGATTGGGTGTCGTGGAAACGAACCCAACGCCAAACCCGCTACCGGGGGGAGAAGGATGGATCGAGTGGCACCCCGCCATCGATCTCCGGTCGGTATTGCCCAATATGGAGATTAATCCGACATGCTACATTCATCGCCGATGCCATTGACAATTGCCCTGGACATGGCCAAACGCATTCACCACGAACTCGCCCGGCACATGTCTCCCGAACAGCGACGTGATTTCTCCCGGATCGAGCGTCTTATCGCCGAGGCTCAAAAGCAGCATCAGGTCCAATTGGCTCGCACCAACCAGGAGGCTGCGAAAAGCCCGGCCCCCATCACACGCCGCCGCCGTTCGATCTGGCCACGCTAAAATCCCGCCTGCTGTCCGTACCGCCCACCCGATTCCCTGCGCGCGCGAGCGCAAACACCGCCCTTCGCTGGATTTGTCCACTCTTGTGTTGGTTATCATCCGTGATTCTCCCACCCGACGACCGTTGTCAGGTGAGGTAGAGCCGCCTACGATGACGGCTGATGTGTGAACGGATTTCCGAATCGGGGACGTGATACCCATCGATTGGAAGCGCATGGTGCATTCGACCGTCTCGACATTAACGGGGAAACCGCGACCGATGATTTGCATCGGATTGCCGCTGCTTTTGACCTTCTGGACGCCGATCCTCGCGTCGGCCGGCGAGCCGAACCGGGCCTCCGAACGCCCTCTCACCGATCTGATCCCCGCGGACAACCTGATCGTCTATACGGCCAAGCCCTACAGCGAACTCGCCGAACAGACGGAACCGGCCGGGGCCGATCGTGTGAAGGCCCGATCGGCGTCCTCCATCGCCGCGATTCTGGGCGTCCTGAATGCCGGCGGGATGATCCCCGATGAAGGGCAGGTCTTCGCCGACATCGCCTCCGCCCTGCCGCTATTGGGCCGGTTCGAACATGGTCTGACACTTCTGGGCGCCTCGAGCAAGATCGTGCGGCGGCCCCACGAGACGACTGGTCAGCCCGATCACGTCAGCCTGAGGCTCAAGGAATTGCAGGCTGCGGTCATCTTCCGCACGCGGGAGCATCATCTCGCGGTCGTGAAACATCTCGATCGCATCGTCGGCCGCTATACCAGCAAGGATGTCGCGCGATTGACCAATGAAAAGATCGGTCGCTTCACGTTTCAACGACTGGTCGATGAGCGTCTGCCGGGTTGGGCGATCTGGGAATGGGGCCGACTCGACGACTTTTATGTCGTCTGTTTCGGATCGGGCGCCTTTGAAAAGATTATATCCGTCTATACCAAGCATAAGCCCTCGTTGTCCGAGGATCCCTGGTACAAGTCGGCCGCCGCGAAGACGATCGGCCGCCGGCCGGTGGCACAATGGTTTATTGGTTTCGACCGCGTCGGGCGGCGGCTTGGCGAGGTGGCCCACGATCGCAGCCAGCGAGTTCTGGCCGCCCTGTCCGCCGAAAATCTGACCCGTGACCACTGGGCGGTCGGTCTCGAGGGCCGGGCCTTGTCCTGGTCACGGTGCTATCGCCGGAACGGGAAGGATGTCACTCACCACTACAGCAATCCCACGGACTATGCGCCGCGGCACTTGAAGATCGTGCCACCCGAGGCGCGTCACTTCGCCATCATCGAGGTGCCCACGCGATGGCTGGTCGACAATCTCCCGAGTGCCTGGGTCGCCGGTCAGTCCCGGCATCACGTGCAGAAATGGTCTCGGATCTGGAAGAGCCTGGAGCAGAAGACCGGGGTCGATGTCCGCGGAAATCTCATTGCTCACCTCGGCGATCACATCGTCATCTTCGACTATCCGCCCCACCCACTGGACATCCCCTTTGCCCTGACGATCGCGATTGAGATCGACGATAAGAAGCCGGTGAAAATGGCGATCGACGCATTGCTTCAGGTATGGAGCCAATACCTCGACGAACGGGCCGAACGCAAGGGTACCACGCTCATGCGGATCCAGGTCAAGCAGGCCGACGACACGATCTGGTTTCTCCAGGCTGCGGGCATCCTCGGCCCGGCCCTCAAGGTCACGGATCGTTATCTGGTTCTCAGTTGGTCACCCCAGGCGCTTCGAGAGGCCCTGTCTTTCATCGAGTCGCCGTCCGAGGGCGTCGAGCGACCGGATGGGAAAACGTCGAAACGTCCTCATGCTTCCAGATAATCACACAGTGAAAAAGCAGGATCACACGCCCCTGTTTGCCCGAAGCAGGTTCCCATGCGCCTCTGTTTGCCCCGAAGGGACGCAACATGTCAGCACAGGGCAGAGCGAAGCGGCGTGAGCCGCGTAGGGCCCAGGTCGGGGAACACCGAAGCGAAACATCGAAATAGCAGATGAAAAAGAAGGGGACGGATTTCTCGGTCATGCAACACGCTGGCCAGTTACTGGACTCACCGGATCAATAGCTGCATCTGACTTGCCCCGCCACCACCGCTTCCATCAGAGCCGCGACCGTGAGGGAGCCGGTCATCGCCCACCCTCCCATAATGGTTCCAGAACATCGGGATGATGACACTCTGCCGATGGAATGACGCCTGTACGATCGCGGTGAGTCCATACCCACCGCTTCCTTACGGTCGCGGCTCTGATCAAACGGTGAGAAATGCGGGTCAGAGTTGTTGGACCTGTCCGGTATTCATCCCATCCGGGAA
>CAYXGR010000072.1:0-11396 GCA_964464525.1 uncultured Planctomycetaceae bacterium | reverse complement strand
TCTGATGAAAACGACTTTGAATCAAAAATCTTGTGAGAAATGCGGGTTAGAAACAGACGTTGCGACATCCAGTTACGACTGTCACCACTGGCTGATAGGTGTATAGATCGCGAACGATTAACGGAAGCTGGTGAAGAAGCCGACCCTGTCCCAGCTACCGCACCTGCCAGGCACCTTGCACGATGTAGCGCTGCGCAGTCAATTCCTCCAGCCCCATAGGGCCGTATGCGTGGATCTTTGACGTGCTGATTCCGATTTCCGCACCGAGGCCCAACTGGAACCCGTCGTTGAATCGCGTCGAGGCGTTGACGAGTGTGCAGGAAGACTGAACATGGTCAACGAATCGCCGCTGGTTGCATTCATCCGTGCTGAGTATGGCGTCGGTGTGGTTCGAACCGTGCGTGTTGATGTGCTCGATGGCGGCTTCGATATCCGGCACGACTTTGATGGCCAGGATCAAATCCAAAAATTCTCGGCCCCAGTCGTCGTCGGTTGCATGGATAGCCTGAGGTGCCAATGAGCAGACCGTCGGATCGCCACGGACCTCCACGCCTGCTTCGTTCAGACGACCCATGAGCCGGGGCAAAAACTCCGGCGTTATGGCCTCGTGGACCAGCACACACTCGGTGGCGTTGCAGGTCGCGGGTGCCGACGTCTTGGCCGTCATACAGATGTCGATCGCACGATCGAGTTCGGCCGACGAATCGACGAAGATGTGGCAGACACCGTGAAAATGCTGCACCGTTGGGATGTGTGAGTTTTCATGGACGAAGCGAATCAGCTCGGCCCCGCCACGTGGAATCACCAAGTCAATATACTGATCCAGGTGAAGCAGGCATTTCATCTCCTCACGGTCAGAACTCGTCAGCAAAGTGATCGCGTCGGCCATCACGTCGTGGGCTTCCAGCGCCTCCACGGCCAGCTCAGCCAGCACCCGGTTCGACAGGGATGCCTCACGGCCGCCCTTGAGAATGCAGGCATTTCCCGCCTTGAAGCACAGGGCAAAGGCATCCACCGTGACGTTCGGTCGAGCCTCGTAGATCATCATGATCACGCCGAGGGGACAGCGAACCTTGCGCACGTCGAGACCGCTTGGGGCCTGGTAGTGTTTCGTGACTGCGCCGACCGGATCGTCCAGTTCGGCAACCTGTCGCAGGCCATCGGCCATTTGTTGGATGGCCTCATCGGAAAGCGTCAGCCGCCGCAACTTGGCGTCACCGAGTCCGGCATCCCGCGATTCAGCCACGTCCGACGCGTTGGCCTGACGGATTCGTGCGGCCTGTGTTTCGATACGCTCCGCCAATCCGCGAAGGCATGCATTCTTGGTTTGCGTCGGCAACGTCGCGACCGTTGCGGCAGCGACACGCGATCTCCTGGCCAATTCCTCAACGGGCGGCATGTCGGGATTCCTCCTTCATCACCTCAGTCCAGAATAACCAGATCATCGCGATGGATCATCTCGCTCATATACACATAGCCGAGAACGTCTTCGATTTCAGAAACCCGTCGGCCTCGCAGGCGCTGAATGTCTTCAGACGCGTATGAAACCAGACCCACCGCAAAGATCGATTCGGTCTCGTCCCGCAGGTCGACACGCGAACCGATCGAAAAGCGCCCATCGACGTCTACAATTCCCGATGGGAGGAGGCTCGCTCCCTTGTTGAGAATCGCATTCCGAGCACCATTATCGACATGGATCACCCCACGCGACTTGGCCCTGACCGCGATCCACCGCTTCCGGGCAGTCAGCTTTTGCTTTCGGGGCAGAAATAGGGTTCCGACCGGTTCACCGGATAGAATGCGCTGGAGGGTTCCGGACTCCGTGCCGTCGGCAATGATCGTCGGAACGGCCCAGTGGCTTACCAGCCGCGCCGCCGATACCTTGGCCGCCATTCCACCGATCCCCGAATCGCTGAGCGTTGAATGGATGTGTTGTTCCAGTGATGACCCCACTTCCACCCGCGGGATGACGGGGCCGTTGCCGTCGTGATAGACACCCCGAACAGTGGTGAGCAGGATCATCAGGTCGGCGGAAACGACACTTGTCACCATCGCCGCGAGATGATCGTTGTCGCCAACCTTGGCCTCGTTGTCGGATAGAGCGTCGTTTTCATTGATCACCGGGATAACCCCGCGCGAGAGCAGCATCTGCAGCGTATGGCGAGCACTGAGAAACCGCCGCCGGTTCTCAATGTCCTCGGCCGACATCAACAACTGGGCCACAGGAACCCGGTGCTTCTCGAACAAGTCTGAAAAAGTCGCCATGAGCCGGTGTTGTCCGACCGACGCCGCGGACTGCCGCTCGACGACAGCCGTAGGCAGACTGTGCATCCCCAGGCGGCGATAACCGGCCGCCACCGCACCGGACACGACCAGGATCACTTCATGGCCGGCGCGGCGAACCTCCATCAGGTCCTGAGCCAGCGCCGCCAGGATTTTGGGACGCAGACGACCCTTGCCGGCAATGACCGCACTGCCCACCTTGACCACGATGCGGCGGACGTCGCCCAATTCATCCTTCTCGATCTTCGCGCGGGGCCTGTTCAACGGTCAGGTCCCCGCCTCGAGAGACGCGACCAGCGCGGCGGCGACCCGGCGCGTCTCCGAGGGATTCGCGCTGCCGATCGTCTGGTAGCGAGTAAGGTCCGGGAGTTGGGGAGGCATTGGGTTGGAGCCGCCATTGTGCAGCGCGTTCGCTGTTGCGTGGTGGGCCTCACGCAGCGGCATGCCTTCATTGACCCTCTGTTCCATCTGCAGCGTGGCGTCGATGTTTCCCTGGTTCATAGAAGCCGCGAGACGCTTCGCATCGAAATCCAGACACTCGATAAACGCAGCAGCAAGCGCGCACATTTGCCGCAGTTTCTCGGCGGTGTCTCGCACGATCGGTTTGATGCACTGCAAGTCGCGATTATACCCGCTGGGCAGGCCTTTGAGCAGCAGAACCGCATGGCCATGGGCGGCACAGACTGCGCTGCATTCGCCCCGCAACAGTTCCATCGCATCGGGATTGGTCTTGTTCGGCATCATCGACGATCCCGTGGCGAATTCACGGGGATAGACTGTCCACGCTAAGCAGGTCTGCGAAAAGTTAATGATGTCGGTCGCCAGGGATTGCAGATGCAGCGCGGTCTGTGCGGCCAATGCCAGATACTCCAGACACGCGTCGCGGGTTGTTGTCGAGTACAGCGCGTTCGTGGAAGGCAGTTCAAATCCCAATTCGCTGGCTTGAAGCTGCCGGTCAATGGCAATGGAGGATCCGGCGACCGCGCCAGATCCCAGCGGGCAGAAGCATCGCCATTGCGATACGAGATAGCCCGCATGCCGACGAATTCGATCGAAGGCCACGGCGTACCGAAGCACCCAGAATCCCACGGTGCCCGGCGCTGCGAATTGGCAGTGCGTCTGCAACGGGAAGGACAATTCGCTCCACTTCGTCGCACGGTCACAGATCACCTCCATGAGACGACGCAGATCAGTTGACAGATTCTCACCCGAGGCGATGACATACATCGCCAACAGCGTCGCAACCTGATCGTTCCGCGAGCGTGCCGTATGGATCTTTTTGCCGGCCTCACCGATCGAGCTGATCAGCGAGGTTTCAATCCAGGTATGCAGATCCTCCGCCTCGGACGTCGGACACGGCTGCCCCGCATACTGCTCTTCGAGCGCATCGAGTCCCCGACCAATCGCCGCGTGTTCGTCAGCCGTGAGAATCCCAACGGCCTTCAAAGCCTTGGCGTGCGCACGCTGCAGTCGAAGTTCATTTGGCAGAAGGAACCAGTCCTCGTGCAGGCACTGATTGAGTGCCGCGAACGTCGGATGCAGGCTCTGATCTTGTTTCCATAAGGTCTGCATGTTCACCCTCCGCGATCGGTCGGCCGACCGACGACAGCCAGCTCAGCCTGATGAATCCATCCGCGTCCTGATGGGAGAAGTCGCTTTTCTCGAACGTGGCCAAATCCTTTCGAAGAATCGACCCGCTCGCATGGATCTGCGATGCATACGGAACCGGTTTCAGACGCACAGTAACAGAGCCGTTCAGATGTTGCATGACCGCGCGTGCCGCGGATTCGAGCACGATGCGCTGGTCGGAGAAATACTCTCCACGGTACAACAGCGTACCATATTCCTGCCCGAGCGATTGGTATTGAGTGTAAGTCGGCTTGTTAAGACTGCTTCGCGCCAGGGCATCGACGGCCAGGTGCAGAAGTTTCGCCGCCGGGTTGATGTACAGACCGCGCGACTTGATCCCGGTGAAACGATTTTCGATCACCAGATCCCACGCATTCGGCGTATGCCGATAGGCTCGGTTCAATCCGGCGACAACAGACGGCAGCGTGGCCCGCTTTCCATCTATCGCCACGGGGACGCCGCACTCATAATCAATCTGGATCGAGTCTGACCCACTGCTCGAGTCCGATCCTGTCGCGAAGCGATTGGCCACCTTTGCCAGAACCTGCTCCACGTCCAGTTCCACAGTCGGGTCCTCGAGCACGCCACCCTCAACACTCAGATGCCAGAGATTCTCGTCGATGCTGTAATCCTTCACCACTGCGTAGTCGTCTTCGATTTTCTTGCTACGCAGATAGTCGATCAAATCCTGCCGGCCGCCAAAATCCCAAACCTTCCACGGGGCCAGCACCGCGTAATCCGGGGCCAGCGACCGATAGGCAAATTCAAATCGGATCTGGTCGTTCCCCTTCCCGGTCGCCCCGTGGATCAACGTCGCGCCGCCCAGCGCTCTGGCACGACGCACCTGTTCCAATGCGATGAACGGTCGAGCCAATGCAGTCCCCAGGCGATAGGACCTTTCGTATGTGGCCGCGAGGCCGATGGCAAATGGAATGACCCGGTCAAACATCTCCGGCACTGCATCCCGCACGATTGCCGTCTCGGCTCCGAGACGCACGGCCTTCGCACGTGCAGACTCAAGATCCTCGCTCTGCCCCACATCGACCAGGACGGCATGCACGACGTATCCACGGTCGATCAGCCAAGGGATGATTGCGGAAGTGTCCAGTCCCCCCGAGTAAGCCAGAACACACTGTTCAGCGCCCATGTTTGTCTCCAAACCACTGTTCGAGCCGCCGCATGGCGACTGTTTGACTCCGGCGATTTTTCGTCGCCACAAATAGGGTGTCATCTCCGGCAAGCGTTGCCACGATGGCCGGATCGGCATGCCTGTCGATGGCGACCGCGACCGGTTGGGCCTGGCCGACTGCCGTACGAACAACAATCAGATGGGGGCCGCACCCCACAAAGCCATGCACGACGGTAGAGAGATCGACACCGACGTCACTGGGTTTTTCGCGAGCGGGGATCACATATCGTCCGCCGATCTTGCGGATACCCAGTTCGCCCAGATCGCGACTGAGCAGAGTCTGGTCGCAGGCCATCCCCGACTTGCGCAGCGTCTTAACCAGTTGGGCCTGCGTGCCAACACGATCCGCCCGCACGATTCGTCGGATCGCGGTCTGTCTTTTCTGTTTGGTAACCATCACGATCTATTCTACATAGAATGTACATCTATGCAACATAATTTTTGACCCCCGGGACATTTTTTTTGTAAAATTCTTGGGTTGACCGTAGAACCCGGCATTCGGGTGGCATGCTGGCATACCCCAAGGATCAATAGGGTGGCACTGTCAAGGCACGATCCCCAAGGATCGCGCCTTGGCAGTGGCGAGCACGAGTGCTCATCCTTTCCCAAAATTGGGGAGCATCGGCGTATCGCCGGTGCGAAAAAGGCGTAGGATGGGTCATCAGACCCATCTGCTGATCATGCACGGGTGCCCCATCCTTTTCTCAATATAAGGGGGTGGGGAAAAACAAAAAACGGGCCGATTGGCAGGGTGGCATGCCCAAGCCTCAAGGCGCGGGCATGGCATACCGGATGCCTCGCTGACACCCCCGATCCCGGTCCAGTGGCTATCCCTTGTCGTGTGTTGCTCCCCTGCGTGTCTATCCCGAGACCAGGGCCGTGGCGAAAAGGGCGATGTCGTCCATGTCGACGTCGCGGTCGGAATCCATGTCGGCCTGCATGAGATGGTAGGGGCTCGTATCGACGCCGAACAGCACGTCCATGAATGGCTGAATGTCTTCCCCGTTAAGCAGGAAATCGTCGTTGAGATCACCCAGCGTTCCCAGCGCCCGTCTCCATCGATAGGCATCGATCAGCGCGAGGTCGTTGGTGACGTTGTAGCCGGCGGCGATGATCTTATCCATCGAGTTGTCCAGGTAGATGCGGAATGAACTGGTTGGGATGTCCGGATCGGCGCTGGGATAGGGCCAGGGCGGTGAGTAACCGTTGGCGATAAAGGCCGGAATGAGGATGTTTTTGACGGCCCAGAGATCCAGCGCAACGGGATCGGTGCTGGCCAGCAATCGATCCCGGCGCATCGCATCGGCGTAGGTCGTCCAGGGACCGTCAAATGGATTGGCGTTTATCCAGACACAATCCAGAATGTTCAAGTCGGCCAGTTGAATCTCTCCCTGCAGGGCGCCGAGGATGCCGTTGATGATGGCGCTGTGCGAATTCGTGTTCAATTCTCCGCTCACCACCCCCATATAATGTTTCACACTGGCCGTGGCGCCGTAGGTGGCATGGTGAGACTTGAGCACGGGCAGATTGATAAACTTGAGACCGGCTCGATTGTAGGTGCTGCTGACCGGATTCCACAGACCGTACTTGAGGCTGACATAGGTGCCGGCGTCGGTCTGGAACTTCGGATAGGACACCCGTCCGTTGAGCTGGGAGTCGTAGGGATAGCGAATGTAGCCGTCGGCCATGTCGCCGGCGCTGTATTCGTTGACCAGGGTGAAGCGGTGAACCGTCCAGTCATAGTGCGAGATATTGACGCCTTCGGCCTGAAACTCAACGACAACGTCGTGGGGGCTAAGGGTGTGGTCTTCCGCGTTGTTGCTGGCCCGATCAAAATTGTTGATGGAGTTGAACTGGGAATTTTCGCAGATGACGATTTCCCCGGCGAAGGTGCCCGGATGGTCGGCGATCAGGCGGACAAGCCCGCGCAGCACATCGACGTTGGTGCCCCCTCGTTCGGGCCACTGATAGTTGATCTTGATCACCACCACGTCGTCGGCGGAGATGATGCCCGTCGATGAGGTCTCAAAGTTGGAAATCGTGTCGGACTGGTAGAAATGGGTGCCGTGCAGACCCATCCAGACGATCAGATCGTCGAGCCCCTGGTAGTGCTGACCGCTGGGCCCGGGGGCAGTCTCGCGAACGAAGACATCGGCGCGATAGCCGCCTCGAGGTTGGAGATGGGGGCCGTCGACGTATCCGACCGGATCCCGTGTAAAGGCCCAGGCTCCGAAGGAAAGGGTAACGACCAGTCCGAAGGCGGCAACCAGCCGGCCTGTCCTTGTCGCGAGGGCGGCAACGAGGCCGCGCCGCGCCGAAATCAGCGTAGCGACGAGCGGTACCCCGAAGGCCGCCGCCGCCGTTCCGAAGGCCGCTTGCTGACACGGATAGGTGAACCGGCTGGGCTTGCTCCCGGATCGCAACACCAGCCAGGCCAGGGCAAAGATCCCGCTGAGCAGCGCGTTCGTCATGAACCAGCGCCGCAGCCAAGATCGCGGTTGCCCCGACGCGGTGACTGAATCGTGAACTTGTAGAAAGCCGTCGTGGTGACGTACATCGTGATTCATCAGTACCCTCCGCTGGCGTATCCGTCGGCCAAAGCGGCTCGACAGGTTCGCGGACTAACATATCTGCATATCTAGTTATCGTATAGGATATCGTTCCATAATTACCAAGTCAACCCAATCAAGCGGCGGGTGGTATGCTCAATCCCCATGGCTCGATTGGGTGGCACTGTCAAGACACGATCCCCGAGGATCGGGTCTTGGCAGTGGAGCACATGGGCGCATAGGCGCCACATCCGCCTCAAAATAATGGATGGAGAATAAGCAAAAAACGGGCCGATCGAATTCGAAAATCCGATCGGCCCGGTGTGGTTTCAGATATACCGGCGCTTCCCACCGGTCGGAACGACCTACTCCTGCCCGTAGATCTTGACGACCTCCGAAATCGTGTAGGCGCCGAACATATCACCGACCTCGAGCGGCTGCGAACACGAGGTGTGAATCGTCATCGCCCCGTTCACCCCGTCATCGACAACCGTATTCGACGACAGCTTCGTCTGGCCCGCCGCGGGCACGAAGACCAGCACGCCCTGATCGCTCGTCACCTGCATCGAGGCGACGCCCTCGCATTCCGGACAGCAGTTCAGCTTCGGCTCGCGCTTGAACTTCAGGTGGTTGTGCTTGTCCACCATGACCACCGTATCCGAAGCCACATTAGGGCCGACCGTCAGGCCGATCGTCATCGCGGTTCCCACGAGTTGACCGGTATTGGTCGCGTTCTTGATCTTCAGCTTGAACTTGCACTTCTCGAACTTGGCCTTGACCTCCATCACCCCGAGAGTCCCCTCAAACTTGAACTTACTCTTCTCGGGGTTGCCGTCGATCCCGAAGGATCCGGCGGGGATCGTATAGGAAGCCATGTGACCGGCCCCGTCGTCGATCGTGAACACGATGTCCGACGTGGGCGGATCGAAAGGAACGGCCGGATCGAACGAACCGCGGATCTCCACCTCGTTGCCGTGGTCGTCGTCCAGATCGTCGAAGACCTGCACCAGATCGCTGACAGTGTACGGCCCGTATACATCGCCAATCGCAATCGCCGTCGTACACGAGGTGTCAACCGTTTGCGAACCGTTCACACCGTCATCGACGGTAATGCTCGCGGGGAGCTTGCTCTCGCTGCTGCCGTTGCTGTTTCCGTTCCCGTTGCTGTTCTCATCGGGCACGAACAGGCTGATCAGCGTCGAACCATCCGCAGCGGTGCTGCTGAACTCGATCAGGGCAATCCCCTCGCACCGAGCCTGCTTCGTGCCGATCTTGGCCCGATTCACGCCGAAACAAGAGACCAGCACATCAAACGTGCACGCGGCGGAACTGTTCCCGCAGGCATCAGCCGCCGAGGCCGTGACCGTCGTGACGCCGGTCGGGAAGATGGACCCGGAAGTCGCCGTCGCCGACACGACCGGATTCATATCACACGTGTCCGAGGCCGACGAGGAGAACGAGACGGTCGTGCCGCCGAAACCGCCGGAGGTGCTGATGTTGCCCGGACAGACGACATTCGGGGGCGTGCTGTCCTGCTGGGTGATCGACTGGATTGCCGTGGACGTCTGCCCGCAGGCATCCGTGGCCGTCCAGGTGCGGGTGATGACCGTCGGGCACGCGCCGACGACGGTGTCGCTGTAGGACAGTATCGGCGCTGCGTCACATCCGTCGGTCGCGGTCGCCATGCCGTTGGTGGCCGGCGACGTGTCGACATCGCATTCGATCGTGACGTTCGCCGGACCGGTCACGATCGGCGCCGTGGTATCCACAATCGTAATGATCTGATCCGCAGTGGAGACATTATTACATTCATCCAACGCGGTCCAGGTACGTGTGATCTGCGAGCCGGCACCGCAAAGGTCGGAGGCGGTGACGGCATCCGCGAAATCGACAACGACCACGCCGCCGCAGCCGTCCGAGGCGGTGGCCATCCCGGTCCCGGCGGGGGTGCTGTCGGCATCGCACTCGATAGTCACACTCACAGGGAGCGTAAGAACAGGCGGGGTGGAATCCACCACAGTGATAGTCTGGTCGGCGCTGGCGCTGTTACCGCATGTATCGGTGGCGGTCCAGGTTCGCGTGATGACCGATTGGCCTCCACAGGCCCCGGGTGCCGTGCTGTCCGTGAAACTCACCGTCGCCAGACCCAGGCAGTCGGCCGTGGCCCCGGCCGTGCCGGTCGCAATGGGGCTGGTAACGTCGCCGCAGGAAACAACCGCGTTCGGCGGAAGATTCAGCAAGGGAGCGGTTGTGCCACCCAGGGTAAGAATCTGACAGGCCGACGACGTATTTCCGCACGCGTCGATCGCCGTCCAGGTGCGCGTCAGGAGGATGTCACTCCCGCAGGTTGCCGCCGTCTGGACTTCGTTCAGGATCAACTGCGGATTGGGATCGCAAGCGTCCACGATCGTCGGCGTCGCCGGAGCCGGAAGCGCATTACAGTCAACATTGGCATCGAGTGGAACACCGGCGATCACCGGCGCCGTCGTATCGACCAGCGTAATCGTCTGATCGCACGAGACCGAGGCCCCACTCACGCTGTCGACGGCCGTCCAGGTTCGAGTGATAGTTTGCGTGGCGCCGCATCCGGCCGCGATCGTGTCGGACGACGTGAGCGCGACCGAATTGCTGCTACACACCGACGGTTCGCCGGTGACGATCGCGGAGGTATCGGTGGCCGAGCCGATGCATTCCAGTGTCACGTCCTGCGGACAGTCGATCCGCAGACTGCCACCCCCGCCCGTCTGAATCACATGGGCGATATAGACGCCGGAGTTAAAGGTACTGAAGGCGGAGAAGAAGGCGATGTCGTCGTTGTTGTTGATCGAGCGATAGTGGCCGGAGCGCGTTTCTTGCCCCGCGTAAATGCGAAGTGCTCGGATTCCGCTGGACCCCCACTGGTCGCCAAGCCCGACGGGCGCCGCCGGCGGCGAAGTCTGGTCGTCCACCACGCGCTCCAGCGTGCGAGTGCATCCATCAAAGAAATACAACCCGAAGATATTCGGCAAAGTCTGTGTCGTGTCGAAACCGTTAATGGCGGCGGCCATGTTGCCCGAATCATTGATCGCGGCGCTCATATGTCTGAAATCAGTGATCCTGGCCGGAGCCACGCGGCCCGGGGGTACCATTTCGTTGTGCGTGATGAGCTCAATAGGATTGCCGGAGAGATCCGCCGCATAGAGACCCTGCGCGTTGGAGATCGGACCATTGTCGCTCGCGTGGAATCCCATCTGACCGGATTCGTTGAGGGGAGCAATTGAGATGTTGAATAAGTTGGTTCCGGCCGGTTGACCGGGAACGGGCAATCCACCCGCGTTGTCGACGATGACCCCGAGCGGAAGTGTACCGCTCAAGTCTCCCGAGAAGAGACCGCTGGTGGCTGCGAATCCGCTGTTAAAGAAGTGGCTGAACACGAATTGGCCCGCGTCGTTGATGTCATGGCCCGCGAATAGCGAAAACCAGCCTCGAGCGATCCCGTCGGAAAGCAGCGGTGCAAGCTGCCCGCGGCGGGCGATAGTCGTCGCGCCCGCACTCCCGTCTACTGGCATGGTGAAGATACCGCGCAGGAACTGCGGCGGATTGCCGACGGCGGCCTGAAAGATCATGGTCCCGTTGTTATTGAGAGCCGGCTGGTTGCTGAAGGAAAAACCGCGGAATGGAATCGTCTCGTTGACCGGAAAGACGGAGAGTGTGGAATCGACGAGACGCACGATCGATCCGCCGGCCACCGGTCTTCCGTCAATGTC
>CAYXGR010000071.1:6529-11421 GCA_964464525.1 uncultured Planctomycetaceae bacterium | reverse complement strand
ATCGCGAGTCCGGAATCGGGTACAATGACGCTGGAGGCTCTGCTCAACAATTTTCCACAGCTTCTCATGCTGTGCGGCCTCATCGCCCTCAGCGGACTGATCTCCGCGAGCGAAACCGCCCTCTTCGCGCTCAGCCGCCAGGCGCTCCACCGCCTCCGGCAATCCGACACACCCGCCGCCCGAGCAGTCCTCCGGCTTCGAGATCATCCCTCCGACCTGCTCGCGACAGTTCTGCTGGCCAACATCACAGTCAACATCCTACTTTATTCGATGCTTGGCGTCACCGCCGTCCGGCTCTCGCCCGACTCCTTATTGTGGACCACCGTCTACGGCATCGGCGGATTCCTCGTGGTGCTGTTCGGCGCGGAGATCATACCCAAGCTTCTCGCCTTCGCCCTGAGCGATCGCCTCGCGCCGCTCGCCGCCGGGCCGCTCCGCATCCTCGAGATCATCACCTGGCCCATTCGCCGTCTGCTCGGCGTCACGCTGGTCGAGCCCCTGACGCGCGTGCTGGGCGCCGCCGAACCCCGGCCCGACGCCCTCAGTCCGGACGATCTTCAACGCCTCGTCGAGATCAGCCTGAGCGAAGGACAGATCGGACAACGCGAAAATGCACTGCTCCACCGGCTGATGGAACTCTCGGAACTGCGCGTCAATTCGTTGCTGGTGCCCCGCGTCGACGTCGTCGCATTCAATCTCGACGACGATCCCGAAGAATTGGTCCGCCTCATCAGCCATCACCGACTGCTGCGCGTGCCGGTCTATGAGCACACCATCGACAACATCAAGGGGATCGTCCTCGCTCGGGAGTTTCTTCTGGATCGCGAAATGCCCGTCTCACGGCTGATCCGCCCGGTGCGATTCATACCCGAGCAGGCCGGCGTCGAGGCCTTGCTCAAGCACTTTCGGGAAACGCGATCGAAGCTTGCCCTGGTCGTCGACGAATACGGCGGTCTCGCAGGCGTCGTGGCATTGGAGGACGTCGTTGAGGCACTCGTAGGCGAGCTTCGTGCCCCGGAGGAGCACGCCGAACAACCCCCGCTCCAGAGAATCGATACTAATACCTATATGGCCGACGCCGGAATCGACGTGACCGACTTCTGCCGGGCATTCGATCTGCCCGTCGAGGAAACGCGGATCAACACCCTGGCCGGTCTCATCGCCGAAAAGCTCGACCGCCTGCCCCGGACCGGTGATCGCCTGTCCATCGGCCCTGTCCAACTGGCGGTCGCGCGGATGCGACATCACCGCGTTATTCACGTTCGGATCGAACTCGAGCGCGCTGTTCCGGATAATCCCGATCTGGCGATTCTTCTCGAACAGGCACAATCACACGCCGCACCCCGTTTCGAATCGCCGGGGGATGGCGTGCCCGAGGGGGAGGAACACGGATGATCGCATCCCTCCCGACGATCGAATTCATTTTCTGGCCTGGCCTCTGCATCCTGTGCATCTTTATCTCCGGCCTGTTCAGCGGATCGGAGACCGGTCTGTATTGCGTGAATGAGACGCGCCTGCGCCTCGCTGCCTTCGACCGGAATTCCGCCGCCCTTCGCCTGCAGGGGCTGCTCTCCGATCGCACCGCCCTGCTCTTCACCACGCTCCTCGGTACGAACCTGGCCAACTACCTCGCGCCGATCTGCCTCACCGTCCTCTTTCTGCACACCATCGACTCCGAGTCTCCCGCGGAATCCGAACATCTCGCGGAGCTCTACACCACCCTGATTCTTACGCCCATCGTCTTCATTTTTGGCGAAATCGTCCCGAAAAATCTCTTTCAGCGCGACGCCGATCGCCTGATGAGCCGGGTTTCCTCGGTGCTTCGCGTCACGCATCGGCTGTTCCAGTGGACCGGCATCATCTGGGTCCAACGCCATATCTCCGACTTCGCCCTCCGACGCCTCCACCGTCAGGCACCCGCCGGATCGGCCCTGCACTCACGTCTGGACGTCTATCAGATGTTGCGAGAAAGTGCCGCGATCGGAACCCTGACGCTGACGCAGAGTTCCATTCTGGAACGGATCCATCAACTCAAAACCATCCCGATCGGTCAGGTTCTGGTTCCACTGGGCCGCGTGGTCATGCTCGCCGCCGATGCGGCCGACGCCGATGTTGATCGAATCCTGCGGCGCACGAAGGTGTCTCGATTGCCCGTCTATCGCGGCAATCGGCGGCGCGTCATCGGTGTGGTCCATGTGCTGGATCTGCTCACGACCTCTGTCCATGAGACCCTGCACGATCGGGTGCAGCCCCCTGTCGAATTGATGGGAGACATCTCCGTTATTGACGCCCTCTGGACCCTTCAGCAGCAACGGCGGCGGATGGCGATCGTCGTCGATCGGGCCGGTCGTTGCATCGGCATCATCACAGTCAAGGATCTCGTGGAGGAGATCGTCGGCGAACTGGCCGCGTGGTGATCCGAACTGCGTGGCAGGATGTTGAAAATGGGTGCGTCGAGATGGGATTCGGCCTATAAAAAACCGAAGCCCCGGATCGGGGCCTCGGCCTGGTGGGAAGACCGCTTGACGGCATCACAGGGATGCCGAAGCGGGTTGTGGGCTGTGCAGCGAGCCGCGCCACTCAGGATCGTTATGACCCGCTACCCCCTCCAATCGGACCCTGCACGCCAAGGCTTAATAACAAATCGAGAGGATGATCCATCTCGAGAGATATCGGAATCCGCCGGTGTGGTCGTCCGAGAATAGATCCCGTGATTCCGATCGGGAGCGGTTTCTCATCTCTGACCAGACTATGGTTTATTTCGTGGAGCGCCACATCGCGAGGCCGATTGTCGGGCGAGGATCAGCAGGGCCCGCTGATAAGCTGCCAATGAGTCGAGCCTGCCCGCCTTTGGAATGCAGATCAAGTCATATCCCGGCGGCAGCGACTCCGCCTCGAGTCGGAAGGCCTCTCGCAGCAGGCGTTTCAAGCGATTGCGCCGCACGGCCGGTCCGAACTTGCGACTGACCGTCAGTCCGAGTCGCGAATAGGGCAGGCCGTTCGGCAGGGCATAGACGATCAGCAGCCGGTTCGCCGACGAGTGCCGGCCGCCGAACACCCGCGCGAATGCCTTCATTCCAGACAACCGTCTTGTTTTCCCGAACCGCCGTTTCACCGAAAATCCATGCCCTTCTCTGAGATCGCCGTCCGGATTGGTATCAACCTGCGGCGATCCGAACGCTCGCGTGCGTTGTGAATTAAATGATCCTGGTGATTCTTGCGAAAAAAATCGTGATCCGCGTACTCGCGGCTAGTTATCACTGCTGGGAATGTTATGTCGAAAACAGCCACACCGAAACGCTCGAGCCCCTTGTGATTTCCTTGGAACCACGCCGAATCGATATAATCTCCGGCGTTTTCTGGTATGCTGTCCTGCATAGCCGATCCTTCACGTAGGGTGATGGCTGATGTGTCGGGGCATGTTCCCGACCAGGATTGCAGCGGTCCACTCGATTGAATAGGGACGTTCGGAAGAGTGGGCCGCTGTTTCTTTGCGCCGAAATGCCTCGCGCCGATTTCAGAATCACATCACAATTCGCCGATGCTTTCGCAGGGGCGCCCCGGAATGCCAACCCCCCTGGTTTCGGTGAATTCATGAATTCGGCTCTAAAACTCGCCGCCTCGCGTGATCTCAGCCAAGCATTCGTCTCAGTCATCATACCGACCTACCAATCCGCATCGGTTCTGCCCGACGCGATCGAATCCGTGTTAAGCCAGACACGGCCCGCCAACGAAGTCATTGTCGTCGACGACGGCAGTGACGACGACACCGAAGCCGCATGCCGTGTATTCGGCGATCGCATCCGTCTTCTCCGGCAGGCCAACGCCGGGGCCTCGTCCGCCCGCAACACGGGCATCGCCTCGGTACGTCACTCACCCTCACTCCCTTCGGTCGCGCAAGAAAACAACGCGGATGCCGATCATTGGCTCGCCTTTCTCGATGCCGACGACACCTGGGATCGGCAAAAACTCGAACTCCAACTCGCCGCCCTGTCGCAAAACCCCGATGCCGACTTTGCCCTCACCAGCGTCCTCGCATGGTCACAGCATGAGCAAACCTACACCGAATACAGATACGACGGTCCGCTTGATCCCGATCGCATGCGGGCGGAGCTTCTCGTGCGTAATATCTTCTCAGGCCTCTGCTCGTCGATTCTGGTTCGGCGCGATGCGATCGAATCCGTCGGCCAATTCGCCGCGGGGCTGGCCTGTGAGGATCGGCGGCTGGCGATTGAACTCCTGCGCGATCATCGAGCCATCCTCGTCGATCTTCCACTCGTTCGCCAACGACCGGGCCCGGCCCATTGGACCGATCCACAGCGCCATCGCCGTGAGATGCTTCATCTGATCAGAGATTACGAAGATCTATACAAGCGGCTCGATCCCACCGGTCGTCTCAAACGCCGCGCCCGCGCCCGCGTACATGAACGCACGGGGATGCACTACCTGGAAAACGGCGAGATGAAGGCTGCCGCGAACGATCTCGCCCGTGCGGTCTTCCTTCGGCCGTGGACACCCAATCCGTGGCGCGTCCTGGCCAATGCCTGTCTCGGACGCTTGAAATTGAACAAACGCGTCTCCCCCGCGAAGAGGACGGTTGCGACTACGGTCGTATGAGGGGTATAATCCCGGCAGAATGGAGACGCCAGAATGGACAGCGAATCAAACATCACACGGGACCGCGTCGCCGACATTATCAAGCAGCTCCGCCCAGCCGTTCAAAGCGACGGGGGCGACATCGAGTTGATCGATGTCAGCACGTCGGGCGTCGTCCAGGTTCGGCTCCACGGCGCCTGCATCGGATGCCCTTCGGCAGCCGAAACGCTCAAGCTCGGTGTCGAATCCTCTCTCAAAGACAGCATCCCCGAAATCACAGAAGTCATCTGCGTATA
>CAYXGR010000071.1:4898-6429 GCA_964464525.1 uncultured Planctomycetaceae bacterium | reverse complement strand
CCACACCGCTCGACGGGATTCTGAATATCCGGGAGGGTTCCCCGGCCTAGGCAACGACTATACCGAATCGGAACGCCGAAGCCCTGGAAACCCACCTGTTTCCGGGGCTTTTCTTATATACGGAAGCCTGCTACGCGATGTCACAGATACTCACATCCAACCCATCCGAACCCCGGCCCGAGGCCCCTTCGGACAAGCCCCCCGCGCCGAGCGTACGGGGTGAAGTCCGTGGACTCCTCTTCCTCGCCGCGCCGATCATCGCCACCATGGTCACCCGCATGGCGATGGGATTCGTCGATTTCATCATGGTCTCGCGCCTCGGTACCGAGGCGACCGCGGCCATCAGCCCGGCGACGATCCTCGTTTTCGCCGTGATGTGCCTGGGGATGGGCGGGGCCACGAGTGTTCAGACATTCGCCGCCCAGGCCCTCGGCCGCCGGCGCCCCCGCGAGGGAGCCGCCTATGCCTGGCAGGCGCTCTACATGGCGATTGTCTTTTCGTTCCTCTGCTATCCCCTGATCCGATTCTCCGAACCCTTCTGGGCGCTGATCGGTGCGCCGGCCCATGTCCAGGCGCTTCAGGTCGCCTATTGCGAGATCGCCTTCTGGAGCATGGGGTTCGCCATCATCACCTTCGGTCTCGAAAGCTTTTTCAACGGCATCCAGAAGCCATCGGTCTCCCTGATCGCGTCGCTTGTGGCGCTGGCTTTCAATGCCGCGGCCAACTATTGCCTCATCTTTGGGAACTTCGGCTTCCCCGAATTGGGCATCCAGGGTGCTGCCTACGCGACGGTGATCGGATGGGGTGTCCGCGCGCTCATCCTGATCATGGTCTTCCTGTCCCGCGAGTTTCGGCACACGTTCGCAACCCTGCAAACCTGGCGGTTCAGTCTCGAGAAGCTCAAGGGGATCGTCCATGTGGGCGGACCAACCGCCGTGCAATGGGTGCTCGACATCGGCGCGTGGTTCGTGTTTCTGTCGCTGCTGATGAAGGGATTCGGCACCGAGGCCATGGCGGCATCGAATATCGTGCTGCAATACATGCACTTTTCGTTTATGCCCGCCATCGGGATCGGCATCGCGCTGAATTCGCTGGTAGGTCATGCTATTGGCGAGGGTCGCCCGAATCTCGCCGTCGTCCGCACCCACGCCTGCGTCCTCGTCACCAGCGCCTACATGGGGCTGATCGGCCTGATCTTCTTCTTCGCCCGCGTCCCGCTGATGCATCTGATGTCCGCCGATCCGGAAACGATGATGAGCGATCCGGCGGTCGTCGACCTCGGTGCGGGGATCCTGATCTGGGCGGCGATCTTTCAGATTTTCGATGCCGCGTCGATCACCTACATGAACGCCCTCCGCGGCGCGGGCGACACGCGTTGGCCCGCCGTGGTGATCGTCTTAGACTGCTGGGGCGTCTTCATCGGCGGCGGCTACCTCGTCGCGCGGCTGTTACCCGAGTGGGGTGTGCACGGCCCCTGGATGACCTGCACGCTCTACATTATCCTGTATGGTTTGGCGCTTTGGATCCGTTT
>CAYXGR010000071.1:0-4798 GCA_964464525.1 uncultured Planctomycetaceae bacterium | reverse complement strand
CCCAAGGTGGAGCGGGAGACCCTCGCCTTCTGGGAAGAGAATCGAATCTACGAAAAATCCCTCGAACAACGCAAGGACGGCAAGCCGTTCGTCTTCTACGAAGGCCCCCCCACTGCCAACGGTCTGCCCCACCCCGGACATTGCCTGACCCGGGCGATCAAGGATCTGTTCCCGCGCTACAAGACGATGACCGGCCACCACTGCCTGCGCAAGGGCGGCTGGGACACCCACGGTCTCCCCGTCGAAGTAGAGGTCTGCAAGGAACTCGGCATCCATTCAAAAGAGGAGATCGAGGCCTACGGCGTCGAACCGTTCAACCGCAAGTGCCTGGAATCCGTCTTCCGCTACACGAAAGAGTGGGAGGAGATGACGAGGCGGCTCGGCTTCTGGGTCAACCTCGACGAGGCCTACGTCACCTATCACCAAAGCTACGTCGAGTCGGTCTGGTGGTCCTTGAAGACGCTATTCGACGCCGACCTTCTATACCAGGGCCACAAGATCGTCTGGTGGTGGGCACAGGGCGGCACAGCACTCTCGGCCGGTGAGGTGGGACAGGGCTACCGCGAAGTGGCGGATCCCAGCGTATTCGTGCGATTTCCGATCGTCATGGATGAAAGGGCCGGTGAACTGGCGATCCCCGAGGGAACGAGCCTCCTCGCCTGGACGACGACGCCGTGGACATTGCCCAGCAACATGTACGCGGCCGTCAACGAGGACTTCGACTATGCCTTGGTGATAGACGAGGAGGATGGCGAGCGACTCATCTTTGCGGAAGCACTGGTCGCACCGATCGCCAAGAAGCTCAAGGCCACGAAGCGATGGAAGATCGAACGAACGTTTAAGGGGCGCGAACTCCTCGGCATGCGTTACCAGCCGCCGTTCGATTGCTACACCCGGCGCGCGACGCGTGACTTCGTGTCAAAGGCCGATGCGTCGACGTTGATGGATTACCAACCCAAGCTGGCAGACGGCAAACCTCAACACGCCATGTGGCGGGTGCTCGCCGCCGACTTCGTCACGCTCGACGCCGGCACCGGTCTCGTCCATCAGGCTCCGGCGTTTGGCGAAGTGGACTTTGATCTGTTTCAGGAAGACCGAAAACGATTCGCGGATCCGGAGTCGGTTCCCCTGCTCTGCGCCGTCGCTCCAAACGGTTCCTTCACCGGCGACTTTCCCGAATTCAAGGGCCGTTGGGTCAAGGATTGCGACAAGGACATCTGCAAGGAAATGAAACAGCGCGGCGTTCTCGTCTTTCACGAACAATACCGCCACGACTATCCATTCTGCTGGCGGGCCGACGAGGATCCGCTGATCCAATACCCCCGCCGAAGCTGGTTCATCCGCACCACGCAGTTCAAGGATTCCATGCTCGACAATAATCGAGAAATCCACTGGCTCCCCGATCACATCAAGACCGGTCGCTTCGGGAAGTTCCTCGAGTCAAACGTCGACTGGTCGCTCTCCCGCGAGCGCTACTGGGGCACGCCGCTGCCGATCTGGGTTTGCGAGAACGAGTCGTGCGGTCACACCGAGGCAAATGACTCGTATGATTCGCTGGTCGCCAAGCCCGGCGTCGCGGGGCTGGATGTCTGGGAAAACGCCAAGCGGAAAAACCCGGAATTGAGCGAGCACCTCAAGGTGCACAAGCCCTACATCGACGCGATCACCTACGATTGCCCGAAGTGCGCGGAGAATCGGAGCCGCGATGATCAGAGCCGCGACCGTAAGGGAGCGGTCGGCGCGGGCGAACAGGTACTGCTTCCTGACGGGCGCGGCTCTGATAGCCGCATGCACCGCGTCCCCGAGGTCATCGACTGCTGGTACGACTCCGGCGCCATGCCCTTCGCCCAGTGGGGCTTCCCGCACCAGAACCACGAGATGTTCAATGATCAGTTCCCCGCCGATTTCATCTCCGAGGCGTTGGATCAGACCCGCGGCTGGTTCTACAGCCTGACCGCCATCAGCGTCATGCTCTTCGGCAAAAACGGCGTAGCCCATTCTCGAAACTCGGAACTCGAAACTCGAAACTACCCGATGCCCTTCAAAAACTGCATCGTCCTCGGCCTCCTCATGGGCGAAGACGGCCTGAAGATGTCCAAGCAGAAGAAGAACTACAAGGAGCCGGGCTACATCTTCGATCGCGAGGGGGCCGACGCCATGCGCTGGCTCTTCTTCAGCGGACAGACGCCGTGGACTTCCATCCGCTTCCAGGAATCGGCCATCGCCGAGGGACAGCGCGAGTTTTTGATACGACTGTACAACTGCTACAGCTTTTTCGTCATCTACGCCAATATAGACAAGTGGACCCCCGAACCGGGGTGCCACGGGCAAGCTCTGCATGCCCGTGCGGATTCCCAAGACACCCTCAGCCGCCTCGATCGTTGGATCCTCAGCGAACTGGACGCCTGCTGCGTCACGGTCCATGACACGATGGAGGCCTATGACAATTTCAACGCCGCCAAGGCCCTGAATCTGTTTGTCGATGCGCTCTCCAACTGGTACGTCCGCCGCAATCGAGATCGCTTCTGGCGCAGCGAGATGGACGCCGACAAGCGGGCCGCCTATTCCGTGCTCCATCAATGTCTGGTCACGGTTTGCAAGCTGATCGCCCCGTTCACACCGTTCATGGCCGAGTCGATTTACCGAAACCTGGTTCGCGCTCACGATTCCAAGTCCCCCGAGAGCGTCCATCTGTGCGATTATCCGATCAACGAGACGAACCGGACCGAGATCGAGGGGCGAATTGACACGGCGTTGAATCGCGAGATTGAATCGGTCCGCCAACTCGTTTCCTGCGGCCGCGCCGCCCGTGCGGCGGTCCGGCTTCGCGTCCGCCAGCCATTGGCCGCGATCCAGCTCTTTCATCGCCGGGCCGACGAGATTCGCAGTTATGAAGACATCATCAAAGATGAACTGAACGTCGCGCGGATCGATTATGTCTCCGGAGCCGACATCGAGAAGTACGTCACCTATGAAATCAAGCCCGATTTCAAGATCATCGGTCCCAAGCACGGTCCCCTCGCGCCGAAAATCAAGGTTGCCCTGGCTGGTCATACGGACGTAGATGCGCTGGTCCGATCGCTCGAGGCCGAAAGCAAATGTTCACTGAAAGTCGCGGGAGAAATAGTCGAGCTTGGCTCCGACGAGTTGCATGTGGAGTTGCACGCGAAGGAGGGCTTCGCAGCCGCGCGCATCCCCGGCTGCGGCATCCTTGTCCTCGACGCGCACATCACGCCGGAACTTCGCGACGAGGGTTGGGCACGCGATCTGGTCAATCAGATCCAGCAGATTCGCAAGAAGCTCGATCTGCGATACGAGCAGCGGATCGATCTGGCCATCGACGGCGACGAGGATGTTCACCGAGTGGTCAACACACACGCGGACTACATCCGTGGCGAAACGCTCGCCCAGACTCTGCTCAATCAGCCGCTCACCGACGTGGATGCGACCGAGGTCGAGTTCGACGACCACATAGCGAGAATCTATGTAATACCCCTGGATGTGACCCTCCTCGATCCCGCGACACAATAACGCGACCCGCAGGCGTCCGGGCGAATCCAATCCCCACGATCATAACAAGGCCCTTTACTCTCTATACTTGGAACTCGTAACTGGAAACTCGAAACTAAAAAATGACACGACACGCAAAACTCACCGCCAAAACCGCCGACAAGCACGTCCTCTATCAACAATCGGTCCAATCTCCCGAAGCGGAGTGCGACTTTTTCGCGCGGATTTTCAAAAAGCACTTCGGCGTCCCCCCTACACACTTCCGCGAGGACTTCTGCGGCACCTATATGATCAGTTGCGAATGGGTGCGGCGGGGTAAGTCGAACCATGCCTATGGCGTCGACCTGCACCAGCCCACGCTCGACTGGGGCCGCCAACACAACCTCGCCGCCCTGCCCATCCCGGCGCGCGAACGGGTCCACATCATCCGAGATGATGTTCGCTGCGTGACGGAGCCGAAGGTCGACGTCGTCGGGGCATTCAATTTCAGCTACTTCATCTTCAAGGAGCGGCCCGAATTGTTGGACTATTTCAAGGCCGTGCGGAAGTCACTCCGGCCCAAGGGGCTTTTCGTGCTCGACGCCTACGGCGGCTACGAGGCCCAGCAACCCATGGAGGAGGAGACGAAGCACAAGGGCTTCACCTATGTCTGGGACCAGGCCGACTACAACCCGATCAATGATCACACACGGTGCCACATCCACTTCAAGTTTCCCGACGGCAGCCGGCTGAACCGCGCCTTCACCTACGACTGGAGGCTGTGGACGCTCGGCGGCATCCAGGACACGCTGCAGGACGCCGGCTTTTCCTCCACGGAAGTCTATTGGGAGGGATCGGACTCAGACGGCGACGGCAACGGCATCTATCGCAAGAGCAAGAAGGCGGAAAACACCCCCGGCTGGAATGCATACATCATCGGCCTTCCGTGACATGAATGGCTCGGGCTGATTGACGATTTGATTTTTCTCGAATGTGTCCGTTTTGTCCTGTCATCGAGGGGGGTCAAGCGGAATAACAGCGTATAAGTTGGTTTGTTTTCAAGGAGTTAGGAAATGTCCGGTTAGAATGAATGGGCATTTGTTATGGGGGATTTTATCGGATGTTTTTTGGAGCTGAATCGCTCTTTCTGGGCTGGGATTTTGTGATGATGTATGACCTTATCGGAGCAAGGGAAAAACATGGGAAGGGACTCCCATGGGAGTGGGACCGAGAATGGATTCTCGGTTCAGCACCGGCACTGCTTGAAGCAGTGGCACACGAGGCATGCTTACCCGACCCCAAAGGCCGG
>CAYXGR010000070.1:8894-11423 GCA_964464525.1 uncultured Planctomycetaceae bacterium | reverse complement strand
GCGATGTATCCGGCGATCGATCTGACCGCGGGCGAGCGCGAGCGCGGCACCTTGGAGACGCTGGCGGTCTCACCGGTCCCGTCAGGCCAGATCGTAGCGGGAAAATTCGGTGTGATCGTCACGATCGCGATGGCAACGACTACGCTGAACCTCGCATCCATGACGGCGGTCATCCACTTCAGCAAGCTGGACAAACTGTTCTCGGCGTCAAGATCCGAATCGGCCGGCGATGTATTGGCGATCGAGTCGAAGATCGCGGAGAATGCCCTAACGATGGACGGTTCTATCGGGGGCATTCAGCGAGATAACATCGAACGACGAAAGCAATTGGAAACGGTAGCCAACGCGAGCGTCGGCTTTATCACGACGGCGGCGCCGGTCGTGCTTCTGTCGATGATCCCCTTCGCCGTCCTGTTCGGAGGCGTGATGCTGGCGGTGTGCAGCTTCGCGCGCACGTTCAAGGAAGCCCAGAACTACATGATGCCGGTCATGATGGCGGCAATCGTGCCAGCAATGATCGTGTCGTATATGCCCACGATCAAACTGGCGGGCGTGCTTACCGTCATGCCCGTGGCCAACATCGTCGTGCTGATGCGCGAGTTGTTCCTCGGCCACCACGACGCGGCCGCCATCTTCATCTGCCTGTTGTCTACTTGCCTCTACGCGGCGGCGGCGGTTGCGCTGGCGGTGCGGGTCTACGGCAACGAGGCCGTCCTGTTCAGCGACGTCGGCACCTACAAGACATTGCTCCTGCGGCGCTATATGCGGCCGATGCCCCATCCGGCCGCGGCCTTCGCCCTCCTCACGGTCGCCGTCATCTTCCCGCTCAACTTCTATGCACAGTCGAGTCTCGTTCGCCTCGATGCGTCCGGAACACGAAACCTGGTCATGCTGGCGATGATACAAGTCCTCTTCTTCGCCCTGCCCGTCTTGTTCATGGCCTGGTACATGAAACTCGATCTGCGGCGAACATTTTCGTTGCGGATTCCAGGCCCGGTTCATGCAATTGGTGCCTTACTTCTGGCAGCCTCGGTCGTGCCGGTCTCGAATCTGTTGCTCGAAATCCAGTCGACGTTTTTCTCGGAATCGCAGGCCGCGGCCGAATTGCTCGAAAAGCAATTTGTCATGTTCGAGAATGCCCCCTTATGGATCATTCTCCTGGCATTCGCCGTCGCCCCCGGCATCTGCGAAGAGATCCTCTTTCGCGGATTCCTCATGGCCGGACTGCGCAATCGGATGTCCACCGTGAAGACCATCCTCACCGTCGGCCTGATCTTCGGCCTGTTTCACATCTATGTAGTGAAGATTCCCATCGTCAGCCTGATGGGCATGTTGCTGACGTTCGTCTGTTTGAGATCCGGCTCGATCTTCCCGGCAATCCTCGTCCACATCGCCAACAACGGACTCGCCGTTGCCTCATCCAAGCTCGCCGCCGACGGCCAACCGTGGCTACAGAAATGGCTGGCCCTGCCCGCGGCCGATGCCACGGCAGGCATCATCCATTTCGATCTGCGCACGGCCACGTATGTAGCCCTATTTGTAATCGGGATCATCCTGCTGATCGCCGCAAAACGCCGCGATAATTGACTACTGTATAGATTCCCATTGCAAGCGAGGTAGGATGGGTCATCAGACCCATCTGTTGATCCCTGATCAAGAGCTGACCCCGGCGGGGGTCATGGGCTATAGCCACGAATTGACCCCGGCAGGGGTCATCGGCTATAGCCACGGGTGGAGTCCCGGCGCAGCCGGGACGCAACCCGTGGAAAGCATCCATCCCCGTTTTCTCGCCCCGGAAGGGGCGAAGGAGGCACGATACTCGGGACATCTTCGCTTGACGGGAAGCAAGGTAGGACGATCCGACCCATATGTTGATCGTACGCCGAATGGCACGGTCATTGAATCGGCGTGCTCCCCCCCGATCCGCTGGTCAACGGATTGCTCAGGGGGTTGTTCGTTCCGGTCAAATCGGGCAGACCGGTCAGGCCGATCAGATCCGTCAGGCTGCTGTTCGGATTAATGGCCGTGAGCAGATTGTTGAAGATATCGATAATGCCCAGCAGCATGTCGCGCCAGACCTGCCCGAGAAAACTTCGCGGCTGATCGATGGGCGCCCCGTCGAGAAATTCCCCACTGCCGTTGTTGACTGCGATGGCCTGCTGTACAAAGATCCCCGGTCGCCGCGACTGAAGCGCCCCCGACGAGACTGTCGTAAACTGGTCGCTGATCGTCGGCTGCCGCCCACTGCCCGCATCCTGCGCACGGTTATATTCCGATGCGAGCAACACCAACCCGGCGGCCAATAGCACCAAAAGCAAGGGGCGTCGAATACGCCGTCGAATCATCGGGGATTTCATCGTAGTCTCCACGAAAAAGGGCTCGCTCGGCCGGAATCCCGAATAAGGACCCCGCCCAGCACGCCATTATACCACCCAAACCCAGACAGGTGGCAGGTCGGCCGCACCCTTATTCATCGGCCAACGGGCACCCCAACCGTGCCCAAAGCCATGAACAAACGTAAATATCGGC
>CAYXGR010000070.1:6594-8794 GCA_964464525.1 uncultured Planctomycetaceae bacterium | reverse complement strand
GTGTACCACTGCTTCAAGCAGTGAGCTTGACGGTAACCGTCACCACCACAAGCCTCGCAACTCAAAGACGCCATTACTTGGAGATTGATCGACCCAACCGTTGCGAAACAGCCTCAGCAACAATCTCAACCGTCAATTCCTCCATACATCGCTGATGGTGCGCGCACTGGCTGAGCCTGCGAAGATAGCACGGAGCGCACGCCAGATCGAGACCAAGCACATCTTCACCGCGGCCATACGGACCGGTGCGAGCCGGGTTCGTCGGGCCAAACAGGGCGACGAGCGGGCGACCGTGGGCGGCGGCCATGTGCATCGGCGTCGAGTCGGCCGTGACAACGACGGTGGCCCGGTCGATCAACGCGGCAAGCTGGCGAAGCGTCGTACGACCACAGAGATTGCAGGCCGCCCCTTCGGACGCATTGGCGGCCTGTTGACCGGCGTCCATATCCGACGGGCCGCCAACGAGAATGCTCGGCATATCATGGCCCCGCCTGATCTCCGCGGCCAGCCGACCGAATCGCTCGGCCGCCCAGCACTTCGTCTCCCAACGCGTTCCGGGAACAAGGACGGCATAGCGCGCCCTCGTGGCAGGCGAAGATGAGGATCCGGACGCGATGCCCACTTCCGCGAGCAGTTCGGCGGCATGGCGTCGGTCTTCCTCAGTCAACGCGATCGTGAAGTCCAATGTGTGCGAAGCGGATGGATTGAATCCCAGCATATCCGCGACATGCCAGTTCCGATCGGCAGCATGGGTGTCCCGCGCAGCCCGGGGGATGGTGTGATTGTAAAACAGCCAGGCGAATTCTCGCGTATCCCGAAAACCGACGCGCGTTTTCGCACCCGATGCCAACGCGAGAAAACCGCTGCGAAACAATCCCTGAAGATCGACTATCAAATCGAATCGCCGGCGCCGCAATTCGCCGACGAAGGCGAGAAAACCGCCCGTGGCGGAGAGGCTCCGGCCAAGGCGACCGAACCGCCGGCGATCAAAAAGAATCACCTCGTCCAGCGCCGGATCGGCTTCGATCAGATTGGCGAACGACGTGGCGACCAGCCACGCAAGATGGGCCTTGGGATAGCGCCGCCGCAGACCGCGCAAGACCGGCAGCGCGTGGATGATATCCCCCGGTGAACTGGGCTTGATGAGACAGATGCGTTGGAAATCCCGGTGTGCGAGATCGCTCATTCCGGCAGTGTAAACTGAAGGGCTCGATCAGTCCCCGCCAGATCCTTGTGGCACCGGAAGAACTCAAGCCCGGCGCTCTCCGTGAACAAAGCCATCACCGCCTCGGTCTGACCCTCACCGATTTCCAGAAGAAGTGTGCCTCCCGGCTTCAGACAGTCCCGTACCCCATCGGCAATCCGCCGATAGGCGTCGAGACCATCAGCCCCGCAGAATAGGGCAATTTCCGGCTCGTACTCACGAACGTTTTTCGGAAGCGTCTCCCGCTCGTGTTCGGCAACATACGGTGGATTGGAGACGATGATATCAAATCGACAATCCGCCGCGAAACCGGCATCGGACGAACCCGACAGATCCAGCATGTCGGCCTCAACAAAGCGAACCCGATCAGAGACTCCATGCCGTTCAGCATTCTGCCGGGCCACCTCCAGCGCGGTGGCGGAGATATCAGTCGCCACGGCGCGGACGGCTTCGTTGCGACGGGCAATCGCGACGACGACACAGCCCGAACCCGTTCCAATCTCGAGCAATGCATAGGAATCCCGAGGATGATCCGAGCACCAGGCAAGCGCGTGTTCGACGAGTAATTCAGTCTCCGGTCGCGGAATCAACACATCAGGCGTCACCAGAAAATCCAGCGAATAAAACTCCTTGCGTCCGATCAAATAGGCGATCGGCCGATGCGAAGCCGCAGCCTTGACGAGTTCACGAAAGGCGGTCCGAGGGGCGTCGGCCGGCACTTCGCCAAATCGCGTATAGAGCTCGATCCGCCGACAGCCCAGCGCCTTTGCCAGAAGCAGCTCGGCGCAAAGGCGCGCGTCTTCAATCTCCCGCGCATCAAAATGGCGCCGCGTCCAATCAAGAAGCCGCCCGATGGTCCAGTCGCCGTTTGTCTGTTTCGTCTGTTCGCTCATATCGAGTGTGCATGTGTGCCAATGCTTCAAACAGTACATGTGTGCCACTGCTTCAAGCAGTGCCGATCACCATGTGCTTCATGCAGTTCAATCTGTGGCACCG
>CAYXGR010000070.1:3828-6494 GCA_964464525.1 uncultured Planctomycetaceae bacterium | reverse complement strand
TGCTTCAAGCAGTGCCGATCACCATGTGCTTCATGCAGTTCAATCTGTGGCACCGATCTCCAACCGGTGCACGGGTGCCATGCTTACACGACCCGGCCTTTCGGGTCGGGTAAGCATGCCGTTCACCGTGGTTCCGACAAGTGTGCCACTGCTTCAAGCAGTGCCGATCACCATGTGCTTCATGCAGTTCAATCTGTGGCACCGGTTTCCAACCGGTGCGAACTGCAGGATGTCATGATTGCAGGACTCTCAGCGCACCGAAAAACGTTCCGCCCGCATCGGACTTATTCATCCCGACACCGGAGGAGCCGTTCATCATTCCGATTCGGACAGGTATCGTTCTAACCGCTGGATTTCTTTGTCGCTACCCACGAAGAGAGGTGTGCGCTCGTGGAGTGAGGTGGGAATCTTGTCGAGAATGCGATTCGATCCGTCGGTGGCACGCCCACCGGCCTGTTCGGCCAGAAAGGCGATCGGATTCGCTTCGTACATCAGTCGCAGCTTGCCCCCAGGCGACTTGGCCGTGGCCGGATAGAGAAAGATGCCCCCGCGTAACAGCGTCCGGTGAAAATCGGCGACCAGCGAACCGATATACCGAGCCGAGTAGGGGCCGGCCTCCTCGGTCTTGCACCACTTCAGATAGTCCTGAATACCTGAGCAAAACGAGTTCCAGTTTCCCTCATTAACACTGAACATCTTCCCGCTCTGAGGCATCTTCACGTTTTCCTGAGCCAGCACAAACGCCCCGACCGTCGGATCCAGCGTGAACATGTGCACACCCTCACCGCAGGTATATGTCAACACGGTGCTGGAGCCATAGACGATATAGCCCGCGGCGAGCTGCCGATGGCCCGGCTGAAGCACATCGGCGACGGGGTCGTTCCCATTGAAATTTCCCGTCTCCCGCTCGAAGATGGCGAAGATCGTTCCGACGGACACATTCACGTCTATATTGCTGGAGCCGTCCAGCGGATCGAATATCACCACGTACTTCCCAGAAGATCCGGAGAGCACCTTGGGCTCGTCCAGTTCCTCGGACGCGATGACGCCCACGTTCCCGCGATAGCCCAGGCATTGTTCGATCGTCTTGTTCGCGAGAAGGTCCAGCTTCTGCTGCTGCTCACCATGGATGTTGATGTCACCGGCCTCGCCGAGAACTTCGAGGATGCCGGCGCGACGCACCTTCGCGGAGATGATGCGACCCGCGAGCGTGATCCCTGACAGGAGCCAACTGAACGAACCCGTGGCGGTCGGATGCTGGCGCTGTTGATTGAGAATATGTTGCTGGACAGTGATGAAGGTCCGTTCGGGGGCAAGGTCGGATGGCAAGGTTGCGACTCCTGATTCCACTGAGTGCCACTGCTTCAAGCAGTGCGATCTGTGGCACCGGTTTCCAACCGGTGCGATCATTGAATCGCATGGATTGTATCGTGCCGCGCCCAATCGCCCAAGGGATCATCGTACTCGGAAATCGTTTATCAATGCTGTGAATTATTGTACGCCTCTCCATAGAGCATGGAAAAACGTTTTATGAGTTCGCAAGAGTCTGTTGACGATCGAATCGACGCAAATCAGAAACCAACTCATCCAGCTCACCCCGAGTCATTTTCTCCAACGAATAGTTCTGACCCAAGCGGTGATCCGTACACCGGTTCTGTGGATAATTGTAGGTACGAATCCGCTGGCTCCGATCCCCCGATCCGATCATCGTGCGTCGGACATTGTCGCGTTTCGCCTGTTCGATCTCGTCGAAATGGCGTTTCACCCGACTCGCGAGGATCCGGCGGGCCTTCGCCCGGTTCTTGTGCTGGCTCTTTTCGTCCCGCATCGAGACCGTGATCCCCGTGGGAATGTGATCCAGCTTGATCGCGCTGGAAACCTTGTTCACATTCTGGCCGCCCGGCCCGCCGGCTCGGCTCACGTGTTCGATCACGTCCTTCTCCCAGTCAATATCGACTTCCGTCACTTCCACTTCCGGCAGAACGGCGACCGTCGCGGCGGAGGTATGGATGCGACCCTGAGATTCGGTCACTGGAACACGCTGCACTCGATGTCCACCCGCCTCGTAACCGAAGTACGTATAGACACCGGGCCCCTTGACCGTAAAGATCACCTCCTTGTAGCCGCCTTGTTCCGAAGGCGAGAGGCTCATGACTTCCAGCTTGAACTTACGCCCCGCGGCATAGTGGGAATAGATGTCAAATAGATCCCGAGCAAAAATGGCCGCCTCATCGCCGCCCGTACCGGCACGGATTTCCACGATGATCGACGATACACCGGCATCATCTCCGACGATAAGTCCGTCAACCAGACCCTCCATGATCGCCTCGGCCCGCTCTTGCAATTCCGGTAGTTCAGCCTCGGCCAGCTCCTTCAAATCCGCATCACCCTCGGGATCCGCGACGATGGCCTCGGCCTCCTCGATGTGTGCCCTCACCTCGCGATATGCCCGGTAAGGCTCCGCCATGCGCTTCAGCCCGGCATGTTCCTTGGCCAACTGAACGATTCGGGTCGCATTCGCCGCGACTTCCGGCCTGTTCATCTCGGCGGTCACGTCGGCGTAACGCCTCAATATCTCATCGAGTGTCGCAAGAAATTTTGGATTGGGTGAATAATCCGTCATCGAGGGATCCATTCCATTCGTGTTGCTGGGTGGGGAGCATCGG
>CAYXGR010000070.1:1383-3728 GCA_964464525.1 uncultured Planctomycetaceae bacterium | reverse complement strand
GGGGAGCATCGGTGTCCCGCCGGTCGTTTTTTCTTTGTGAAGGATGGTTTCGGCCGGTAGTAGCCTCGAGTGAGTAATCGCTGTTATTCAAGCCAAATGAAAAACACGCCGCAGCCCCGAAGTCTGTCGTAACGACGGGGTAACGGCGTGATGATTGGATCGAAAAAAGCTAACCCTTGGCGGGTTTTTTCTTGGTCGTCTTGAAATAATCCCCGCCGAATTTCTTCTGAAACTTCTCGACGCGGCCGGCCGTATCGACAAACTTCTGCGTGCCGGTAAAGAAAGGATGGCAGGCCGAACAGATCTCGACCGAGATGTGCTCTCGCGTGCTGCCGGTGACAATCGTATTGCCGCAACCACAAGTCACAGTGCAGTTGTCGTAGTACTTCGGGTGAATCTTCTCTTTCATCGCCAATGCCTCGAATTCGGGGTTTGGCCCCCTGCGGGACGCAAACCGAATCATCCAATTCTGAATCCCTCATTATAGGTGAATGAATCACAATCACAAGGGAGTCCAAGACAATTCCACAGCCTCGGGTCCATGACAGAATCCGTGGATTCCATGCCGGCTTCAGCAGTGCAGTTTTTGCCACTGACTTCAGTCGGTGGTGTGCACCTCTCACAGTGACCCTCAGTCGGCTTCAGCCGGACTTGATCTTCCCCATGTTAAGGCATGCTCCTCCAAGGAACAGTGAGCAAGTATGTAAAACATAATGGCGGTAAGAAGACCATAGGCCGGGTCACGGAACGAGACCAGCCGGTTGGAGTCACTACCAGTTACAGGGAGAAGAACATGTATTTCAGAACCCAATACCCGCAAAGATGCTCCGAGGGGGGCCTCCAAATTGTCACTTATTCTCACTTTTTCTCACTTGTTCTCAGTTTCTCCCACTTCATTCCCACGTTTTCCAGTCGAAATTGTCACGTATTGTCAGATATTCTCGCATTTTCCCAGGTATTCTCACTTATTGTCAGTGGCACAAAATGTCGTATATCTTTATTATACAGCAACTTATGGATATCAGGCTATGTTTTTGGACTCAAAATTGAAAAACTTCCATCCCCGATTCTCGCATTCCTTCAGTCCCCCGCTCCGATGTCACGGACCATCTGAAATACCCACGCTCACTGAGCGTCGGCAAGGCTGGAGTGACCAGAAAGGGCAATACGGTGTGAAGATGATGGATATTGGATTGTAATTGCTTATATATCAGTAACTAACGGACACGCTGCCGTTCAGGGTGACCGAGCATATAATCGGGCGTCCACTCGCACCCTGTATCGTGGGCATGGTTCACGTCGGAATAGCCGACATGTTCAGAGGTTGTACCCAATAGCACGGCTCGGTGATACATCGATGACGAGAACGATACCTATGGAAGTGAGCAGGGACGAGCAATACCGAGATCTGATCCACAGGGAAATCCCATGAGCTGGCAGGAACGAGAATACTACACAAACCCGAGCTATGGCCCCTCGGCCGGTCGCGGTGGCCTGGGTTCATGGGTCGGGGGTCTCCCCCCCGCGGGCACGGCAGTCAAGTGGATCGCCCTGGCCAACGTTTTCATGTTCATTCTGTGCAAGATCACGGGCGGACACGGAAGCCCGATCTACCAGGCCCTGTCCATGCGCACGGACCTGATCTTCGAAGGGCAGATCTGGCGTATCTTCACATTCACCTACCTGCACGACCAGTCGGGATTGATGCACATCCTCTTCAACATGCTGGGCCTCTACATGCTCGGTTCCCCGCTCGACCAGCGATGGGGACCGAAGCGATTTTTTGCGTTCTACACACTGGGCGGCTTCATTGCCGTTCTGCTGTATGTGGTGATGACAACATTAGGCCCCCTCAATCCGACGGGCTCCCTCGTCGGTGCATCGGGGGGCGTGTTGGCCGTCCTCGGCGCCTGTGCGGTACTCTTTCCACAGTTTCGCCTCATCTTCGTCCTCTTCCCCGTCCCGATTCGCACCGCCGTGTTGATCTTCGTCGTTCTCTACACATTCAACCTGACGACCGGCGGCCCCAACGCCGGTGGCGATGCCTGCCACCTGGCGGGATTGGCCTTCGGCGTCTATTTCGGCTTTCGCGGAGAGGGTTGGATGCGAAGAATCGCTCAAAGGCAGGATCGCGCGCGTCAAAATACATGGGAAGCCCGACGCCGCGAGGCCCTCCAGCTCGATCAACAGGTCGACCGGATTCTGGAAAAAGTCAACCGCGAAGGAATCAACAGCCTGTCGCGAAAGGAAAAAAAACTATTGGCCGAAGCGACCCGAGAACATCAAGCCGCCGATCGCAAGCACGGTTTGTGAGCAAATGGTGTGCCACTGCTTCAAGCAGTGCG
>CAYXGR010000070.1:0-1283 GCA_964464525.1 uncultured Planctomycetaceae bacterium | reverse complement strand
GGGCTACAGGTCACCACCTGTCCCAGCGAGCCGTTGCAGGCGGACGCCAACTGCACAGTCACGATCCCCGCCTACGCGATCGGCACTTTGCCCGGCGATGTGGGCGTGATGGAGGGCGTGTTCTGTGGTCCGGGCGGGCCGATCATGCTCACGCAGGATCCGCCACCGCTCGCCCAGGTGGACGTGGGCAATGCGGGATTCGTGGAGATCTGTTTCACGATTGAGCAATGCTTCGATTTCGCCCGAGGTAAACAAACGCAGTTCTGCGACAAGACCTCGCGGATGTGTACAATCCCGGTCAATCCCTATGTGGCTTGCCCGGCGTCACCACAATCACTCTCCGCCGATGAAAACTGCCAGGCCATCGTGCCCGACCTGACGCCGGTAGTCGACTGTCTCACACCGGGAGCCGAGACGGAAATCGTCGTCACCCAGACCCCCGAACCGGGCGCACTGATTCCGCCGGGACAGACCGAGGTGACGATCCTGGTCGAACGCTGCTTCCAAACGCCAAGTCAGCAGCTCGCCGTTCAGGCCGGCGGTGGCTGCGAAGTGTTAAGCTCCTGCACCGTCATCCTCAACGTCGTCGACGACACCCCACCCGCCATCGTCAATTGTCCGGAAGACCTGACCATCGGCGCGGACGCCGACTGCCTCGGCACGGTGCCGGAGCTGACAGTCCCAAGTGTCGGCGGATTGGTCATCGCCACAGACAACTGCTCGGATTCGGCCGAGATCGTCATCACCCAGGATCCACCGGCCGGCACGCCCATCGAGCTGGGCACAACGAGCGTCACGCTCACGGCAACCGACGCCGCGGGCAACGCCACAAATTGCAGCGTCACCCTCTTCCTCGAAGAGAACGGCTGCCTGACGCCGGAACCCCAACCCACGCCCTGCCCCCCCGATGCCGGAGCACTGAACCTGCTCTATTCCGCGCTTTTCCATTCGCCGGTCTGCGGCATGGGGTGTCCGTTGATGGCGATCGCGACGCTATGCGGAATAGTGATGTTGAAATTCAATCGCAGGCGGCGTCGATAAAGAATTCATCGGAGGCATTGGCTTCCGCAGGTATTCATTCAATCGTGAGCATCGAGTGAAATCTCGGTGTGGTGCCTGATAGTTTAGTCAAGGGTAAGAATCATGAAGAAAAGCAAGCTGTATTCATTAGTGTTGTTGGCCTGCATGCCGTTGATGTCGGGCTGCGATCCGGTCACGCTCAGCGCCGTAACCTTCGGCTCGGTGTTGTGGTGGGATATTATCCTGACACCGGTCCGATCGCT